>CAIMMA010000438.1 GCA_903842475.1 uncultured bacterium | reverse complement strand
CACCGTGACGGTGGAATCGGATTTATCTACAATTACTTTCCCGGCTTCTCCCAGCGACGTGACCGAATAAATATTCGGCACCACAATTATTTCTCCAGCATAGCCAAAGTTTTTATCCGGGTTAAGCTGCTGAAGCAGTTTCGGGCTGACATGAAACATTTCGCCCAGCGCTTCAATTGGCGAGGCATATCCCAGCGCTTGCATTTTTGATTTTTCAATCATATCCGACGGGATAGGAACAAAGGGGCCGGCAACATCGGCGGGAGTGATTGTATATTGATTCAGAATCGGGGCGCCGTCGCGGTTTAACAGTACCCAAGTGGGCGCGTCAACTGTGCCTGATGAACTCAAGCCGTTCGCAATTTGGTACGCGTTAATGGCTTTTTGTAGATTTGAACCGTATTCGGCATCGATTTCACCCGGTGAAAACAACGCTCGATCGAGCAGCACCTGTGCTCGCAGGACGGCATCACCCATTGATTTCGGACCGACGTACTGGATGAGTGGGGATCCGTTGGTTAATATGTCTGCTATTATCGAACTTGGCGATTCCGGGAAACATAACGCGGAGGAGGCAATCATCACAGCCCCAGTGCAAACAATACCAATTATTGACATTTTTATATTCAATTTATTTTTACCTTGAGCACAAAAAATTTAACTATTAAATGCAAAACATCAATTAGATTAACCATACATTTATCATTTAAAATATATGGTTATTGACCAATATTTATGAGTATTGATGAAAATTTATCCAATCAGGTTGACAACAGACTTTATTTAATCAGTGCATAACCAAAAGATAGGCTCTGTAATACGGGGATCACTCTCACCAGGATAAGGACCAAATTTATGAATGATATTGAATCAAGTGACCTAACTGAGCCATGCCCGCTTGATCCATTGAACTGCTACGAGCGCTTTGCAAGTGAATTATTGATTGTCATGCTGATATAAAGGCCAAAGTGAACAGCAGAAACACTCACGGCAAAGAGGACGAGGAAGGACTCCACCATGGAATGGTTATGCCGTTCACTTTGGCCTTCTGTGAAATTTTTACCAGTACATCTTTATTAAAATACAGATATTCGCTACATTATAACAGACACATGTAGAGATGCATTCAGCTACAGATTCCTGCCATCGTGCTTATTGATTAGAAGAACTATCTTGTCGTTCTATCAAATCGTTTACACTTTTGATCTTTAAACAAAAAAAGATGGCCGTCATTTTAAAGTTTTTTTCGTCTGAGGTCGTGCTTAGAGGCGATGCTCTGCGTAATTGAAGTTTTTCCATTCGCAGGTAGAGCACTCGAAAAAGATGGTTCTCCCCAATTCCCGATCAAGAACCTCTTCGTTAACAAAGATGTCGTTTCCACAATCAGGGCACACCTCGGCATCGATACAGTTGCCCACATAGGCAGTTCTCCCTGGTTGGCCGGGGGAAACCGCGTTCATTTGTTGCATCAAATTCTTTTTCACTTGGGATGTCTCCGATACTCGTTTTTTTTTGTAGACTCGTGCAAGAACGGTGATGAAGCTCGACGAGAACAATGGTGTTGTTATTCAGTTCGCTTTGTTCAAAGCAACTTTTGAGCCAGGTTCGCAAGACCTGGCAATCGCCTTCCATTATCCTGATTTCACAGGTGATTTGCGATTTTTTTCTCACTGAGCTGTTCGTGACGATGCTACCAGGTGGTCAAATCTAACCGCGGTGGTTAGATACAATCCTTTTCACGGCTTGCAACTCACCCCGACCTGGCTTTCCCCCAACAATACAGATCGTGAAAATTTGGGTTCGGTGTCATTGTGCATCCGCACCCTATCATTTCCTCCCATGGCACCCATGTAGCCGTATGGTCACATATAACCAACGGTTAAATGTGACCATTTCCACAAGGGCAATAATGATACCCCCGGGAATGGCTTCAAAAATAAACTCGCCAAACTAATTAGTTACGCAGCTTACTGTTTAAGTGCAAACCGGCGCGTAGATTGCTTCACTACTAATGAGCACATCAAGGTTTGTTCTCATCGTCTCTGTTTTCATCAAGGTCTATTACTCAGCATGTAAATGGGTTTGAATTTTTCAAACAGATGCAATGTGACAGAAAAAACTGTCGGTTATCCTTGAAGCAACCTCAACAAGTCCTATGTAGCAGAGCGATTACATGCAGACCTTACTTCTCCCGGCCGCCATCACCAAATTGCATTCCGGAGTCTTCATTCTATCAGGGAATTGGACCGCTCGGACCATCGCTGGCGCAGATCAGCAGCTGGCTGACCTGTGTGCCGCCAGTGCCTCCGAAGTGGTGGTCGATGGTTCACGCCTGGAGACAATTGACAGTGTGGGAGTATGGATCCTGCAGCGGCAATTCAAAAAAATACGTGCCACAGGACAATCGATTCGTTTGCTCGACTGGTCGCCGCACTTTCAAAAATTACTGGATACCGTGGAAAATCAGATAGACACTCCGCTCCTCATGCCGCCTCACCAATCATTGCTGGTGAACATCGGCATGCAAAGTGAAGCCGCCTGGCAGGGTATCTTGGCGCTGCTCAGCTTTATAGGCGAATGCGCCTTCGTCCTGATGCACATCGGCCCGCAGCCGAAACGTTGGCGCTGGCGACAAGTGCTTAAAAACATCCAGATTTCCGGCTTTGACGCCCTACCGATCATTGGACTTACCGCTTTTCTGCTTGGAGTTGTTGTGGCCTATCAGGGTTCGGACCAACTCAAGCATTATGGTGCCAATATCTTCATTGTCGAGCTGGTAGGCTTTTCCATGTTGCGCGAATTTTCCCCACTCATCACCGCCATTATCATCGCCGGGCGTTCAGGATCGGCGTATGCGGCGGAGATCGGCACCATGGTCGTCACAGAGGAGATCGATGGCATGCGTACCATCGGCATTGAGCCCATCGACCTTCTCGTCCTGCCAAAAATTATAGCTCTACTGGTAGCCTTGCCCTTATTGACGGTGTTTGCCGACGTCACGGGGGTGTTCGGTGGGATGATCATGGCGCGCTCGCTGCTGGGGATCAATTATCACGAATTCCTTGTGCGGTTCGGCAGCGTGATCCATCTGTCCGCTTTGTTGATCGGGATCGGGAAATCGCTCGTGTTTGCCGCCATCATTGCCATTGTTGGCTGCTACCAGGGTTTTCGCACCAAAGGCAACGCAGACAGCGTCGGTCGACAGACCACCCGCAGCGTGGTCCAGTCCATCTTTATCGTGATCATCCTGGATTCAGGTTTTTCGGTACTATTCAGCCTGCTGGATCTCTGAGATGCAGAGCGCAACTGGCCGGACCAACACCGTACCCACTCAAACCCCTAATGTCATAGAGATGCGCCGGGTATGCACCCGTTTTGGCAGCCATGTTGTGCATGCTGATGTGAACCTTGATGTCCGACGCGGTGAAATATTTGCCATCGTCGGTGGCAGCGGCTCAGGAAAGTCAACCCTGTTGCGTGAAATGATCATGCTGCATCGACCCAACGCAGGCACGATAAAAATCCTGGATACCGACGTCCTGGCAGCCTCTCCTCATGAAGCTT
>CAIMMA010000437.1 GCA_903842475.1 uncultured bacterium | reverse complement strand
TCTACTCAACAGGGCGGTGTTCCTTGCGTCAGGGTTTAGCAGTTGCCGGTTCGATGGCTTTGATGGCAGCAACCTGTCGCTGGCAGCCTGTTCCCTTAAATCTTGCGATTTCACCGGGGCCGACCTTTCCGGCGCTGATTGTTCAAAAACCTCTTTCTCAGCTTCCACCCTGGCCGACACCTTGTTTATCGGTGCCACTCTCCACGGGACAGTCTTTGCCAAATGCGCGACCGGGAAAATTGACTTCAGCAAGGCCAACATGAAACGGTTTATGGTGATCCAAACCCCCTTGAGCGGCGCCATTTTCAACGAAACCAACTTGTCCAACGCCATTTTTACCAGCACCATGCTGGACAAGGTTGCCTTTCCCGGCTGCACACTCATGCTGACCATTTTTGCCCAGGCCTCCCTGCAGGAAGCCGATTTCTCCGCCACCAAGCTGTTAAAATGCAGTTTTAACGGTGCGAATTTGAACGGCGCCAGTTTTGCCGGCGCCAGAGGAAAATTCACCGGGTTCGCGGGGGCCCGGGCGGAAAAGGCCGATTTTTCCGGCGCGGTATTGGAGATGGCAAATTTTTCCAGGGCCTGCCTCGACGGGGCCAGTTTTGCCCGCGCCGCAATGGTAAAAGCCCTGTTTAAGGATGCGTCGCTGAACCATGCCGTTCTGATCGGCGCTAACCTGACCTACGCCAATTTTTCGCGGGCTAACGTGACCGACGCTGATTTCTCCGAAGCGGATCTGTCCATGGCCAAAATCCACAGAGCTAATTTTTCAGAGGCCAGAACGGATGGCGCCAACATGACCGGCGTCAGAACAACGGACCCGGTCATGGCCGAGGGCGAAACCTGGGTCTCGCCGATATCCATCTGACCGGAGGGCAACATGACCAAGAGCAACACCAATGTAATCAGACTCAGGCAGCAGGTGATGCCGGCGATGGCAACCGGTGGCGCAACCGTTGATACGGCCAGGGTTATCGGGCGGGACAACGGGGAATTTCTGCTGGTGACCGCCGGTGCGCTGGCCTTACGCGCACAAAAAGCAGCCGGATGCCTTTTGGAGCCGGAAGACCATGACACGGTTCTGATCGTCCGCAACACCCCGGAAGGCGTTTTTATTCTAAACGTACTGGTGCGGGGCCAGAGTCCCGGTCGGGTCATCCTCCCGGAGGATGCAACCCTCTGCGTCAAGGCCGGAACCCTGCGACTTACCGGTGAGGCTGTCGAGATCTCGGGCGAAAAAGGCCGCCGGAATGACGGCGCCGGAAATCAAACTGCAAGGAATGACGGGCGAAGCCCTGTTTGCCGATCTGTCGCTGATTGCCTGCCGCGCGGCATTGCAAGCAGGAAAACTGTCGCTAGTGGCCGCAACCATCGATACGGTTGCAGAACGGATCACCCAGAGGGTCAGGGACTGTTTCCGCTGGGTGGCCAGGATTGACAGCACCAACGCCGGTCAGGTGAGCATCAACGCCACCGAACGCTTTGATGTGACCGCCGAAGACGCTTCGCTGGTGGCGGAGTGCGATGTGAAAATTGAGGGCGACAAGATTCGTCTGGGATAAAACCAGCTGTCATCAGGAGGGGAAAATATGTTTGCGACCACGGATGCAGGCGGGATGTTGAGCATGACCGTACCGGATATGTGTAATACCATAGTCGGACCTGCAGTAGCTCCCCTGCCCTACCCTAATTTGGGCATGCCGATGTCGGCCGAACCGACTGCGTTGAATGTCATTATCGCCGGAGGGCTCGCGCTGACCATGGATTCCATGGTAGAGCCCACCAACGGCGACGAACCGGGCATTACCGGCGGCGGCGGCCTGGTGTGCGCCGAGATCATGGGGGCGGCGGAATTTATCAGATCCAGCCTGACGGTGATGATCGAAGGAATGCCGGCCGTGCGTTTGACCGATGTCGTAACCATGAACGAAAATAACACGATAGGCCT
>CAIMMA010000436.1 GCA_903842475.1 uncultured bacterium | reverse complement strand
GCCTCGGGATCCCAACGTACCCGGGCCGGACATCCTCTGGAGCCGATGCCGGCCGCAGACGCCAACCAAAAGCGCCGGGGACGATAAAAACAGAGATGCCGTCTGCCACCTCATCGGGGGGATGTTTGAGTCAGCGGCCAAGTTACGCAACGAAGGCGCACCGCCTGAAACCGCGGAGATGGTGCTCACCTCGTATCAAATCGAATGGGCCCCGGAAATTACCGGAGAACGCATTCGGGAAACGGTGGATCTGGTGTACTTCAACCCGGACTTTGCCCATATCGAGGGCCGACCATTGCACAAACAAATGTACAGCAGATGCATGACGGAAAAGGAGACCAAACCTCTGCCGCCCAGATGAACAGAACAATGGCCGCACGCCCGTCAGAGCGGCGCTCCATCCCGTTGAAGAATCCAGAGATCGCCGGCAATCCAGGAATCCCGCTCCTTGCGCAGCCTGGTTTCCTCAACAGCCAGCACGACCCAACCCGTGGACGCGGCAATCCTGCGCACATAGTCGATTGAATAGGCAAAGCGGCCGGTTTTCCGCAATCGATAGGCCTCCGCATCCAGATGTTCCGTGGAAAAACAGAAAAGTGCCGCCGCACGGGCAATGGTGTGCGCGGCTGTGAATATTTCGTGCAGATCGCCCACATAAATAAAGACATCGGTGGCGAGGAAAAAATCGTAGGTATCGGTGGTTACCGCCAGGTGATGACTGATGCTGTCGGGATAGAGCGTGGTGTAATACCCCTTGCCCGCGGCCTGAGCGAGCATGTTTCCGGAAAGATCGACCCCGTCCATCACCGCAACCGCCGCCATGAAAGGAAGGCCGCTGAGCCCGGTGCCGCAACCGAGATCAAGGCCGTGGTCAAAGCGATCCTTATGCCCGGAACAAAGCTGGAAGCACTCATACAACTTCCGGGGATTGTCGTACCCCAGTTCCACCACCAGACTTTGTTCGAATCCTTCGGCGTAGGTATTGAAAAAATCGCGGATATAGGAATCCGGAGCATGGTCAAGCGGTGCGCCCGTGAGGGAAGCGAGCATATATTGCACGCTATCGTCTTCAGGCCGCAAGGCCAGTACCTGACGATAATGCACCAAGGCCTGCTCGACATCGTTGTTGCGGTGATAGAGATACGCCAGATTGTTGGTTGCCGGCAGGTAAGCGGCGTCCATGGTCAGCACCTGCTGGTAGCAGCGCATCGCCTCCTGGTCGTCATGGGCGTCCCGGTAACATCCGGCAAGATTGTACCAGCAGTCGGCATGGTCCGGCGCCACCGCCAGAACCCTGCGGTAGCTGGCGATCGCGGCCTGCACATCGCCGGTCTTCTTCTGGCAGAGGGCAAGATTGAACAAAGTGTCCGAATCGTCGGATCCGCAGGCCGACGCCCGGGCAAAGGCCTGCAAGGCCCGGCCGAAATCACCCAGGTCGAAGAACACAAGACCAATATTGTAATGCAGGACAGCGGAATCGGGAAGATATCCCAGCAAGTCGAGATAATGCTCGCGGGCCTCGGCAAGACGCCCCTCGGTCTGAGCAAGACAGGCTGCGGCGTAATAAAGATTAAGGTCGTTGGCGGAAAGCCCCTGGGGGGTACAATGCATTCGTCTTCCGGGGTGGGGCTGGAGATTGGTATAGCTGCATGGATTGCAAAGGCCAGGTCGATGACCGCGCCATCACCTGACGTGGAAAGTCAGAATAGTATACCTCTTTTGGGTGCGGTTGGCAGAAAAAACCCCGCCCCATGCTTGCCTGCTCAGGTCATTGCCGCCAGCCAGCCTGTTCCGTCGAAAACCAGAGGAACGCGGTCGGTCGCCATTGCTTGCCCCTGGCAACGCACGGCCCCATCCCCCATCCCCTTTTTCACGCCCCCTCACTCCTGACGTCAGCCTCAGCGCCTTTTTTTCGAAGGAGCGACCACCAGGGCGATCCTTTCGGCGGCGGCGTTGGAAAGCTCGGGATGGTTCTCCCGTAGCCATTGCAGGATCGCGGCTTTTCCAGTGGCGGGACCGATGGTTTGCTCCGGCAGGCAAAGGGATTGCCAGCAGGTCAAGGCCACATGAAGCTCTTCGGCAAAGCAGGGATGTCCTTGCGGGTTCAAGGTCGCGGCGGGCAAAATCTCCGTTTTGGCAGCCGCAGAGACCGCCTGGGGACCGGGGGGCGGAGTCATCTTGTTTTTCCTTTCAAACCGGAGCACATCATCCAGCCGAGCAAACAGGCTCAACGGGTTTATCCCGATCATGCTCGACTCTCCCCATTCTTCGCCGACCGAATTGGTTACCGTGATCGGTGTATTCTTTGCATCCAGACAGGAGACTTCAGCGGCAATCACCAGCCGATCGAACCTTCCCTGCAATTGCCCCAGTACTTCCGGCAAGGGCTTCAAGGCCACCAGATTGTGAAATTCGACCACCGGCACCTTCTTTTTCCTGACAGCGCCGGGCTTCTCGACCTTCTGCAGAAAAACATCGGTAAACTCGATCCACAGTTCCAATTTCCCGGCAATCGCCAGCTCTACAATCTGATCCGCATCCTTTTGCCATCGCTTGCAAAGCGCTTCGAGGGGAAGATGCTGCGTATCCTGCGTCGTCATAACCGATTCCTATGGTATAAAAGTTTAATCACCGGGCGCCAGTTTTATCGACGATGGCTTGAATGTCGGCCCGGGTGATGGTTTCGTTTTCAACCAGGGCGCGGGTGAGGGCTTCGAGGATGCCTTGGTGATCAACCACAACCGCCCGGGCGGTGTCGTAGGCCGATTGCACCAGTTTTTTCACCTCGGCATCGATGAGCAAGGCCGTATGTTCGCTCAGTATCTGGGCAGGCTGGCCGCTCAAAGGATTGGCGGCCCTGAACGTCATGGGGCCGACCGCCTCGCTCATGCCCCATTCGCAGACCATTTTTCGGGCAAGATCCGAGACCCGTTCGATGTCGTTGCCGGCGCCGGTGGTCATCTGATTGAAAACCACCTCTTCGGCAATGCGGCCGCCCAGCAGGATGCAAAGGGTATGGAACAGATAGGTGCGATCCAGGGCGTTGCGTTCTTCTTCCGGGAGTTGCATGGTCACCCCGAGGGCGCGACCGCGGGGGATAATGGTGACTTTATGAACCGGATCGGTACCGGGGAGCATCCAGGCCACCAGGGTATGGCCCGCCTCATGGCAGGCGGTGATCCGCTTTTCCCGGTCGGTGATGATCAGGCTGCGCCGCTCGGCGCCCATCATCACCTTGTCCTTGGCCGCTTCCAGGATCTCCATGGTGATCGCCCGGCTGTTTCTTCTGGTCATGAGCAGCGCCGCTTCGTTAACCAGGCTGGCCAGCTGCGCCCCGGAAAAACCCGGAGTGCCCTTGGCAATGGTCTGCCAGTTGACATCCTCGCCTATTTTGGTGTTACGGGCATGGACTTTCAGAATCTTTTCGCGCCCGCCGACATCGGGCAGGGGCACCATGACCTGCCGGTCGAAGCGTCCGGGCCGCAGCAGCGCCGGATCGAGGATGTCCTGGCGGTTGGTGGCGGCAATGACGATCACATGGTCATTGGCTTCAAAACCATCCATTTCCACCAGCAGTTGGTTGAGGGTCTGCTCCCGTTCGTCATTGCCCCCGGAACCGCCGCCGGAGCTGCGATGCCGGCCGACCGCGTCGATCTCGTCGATAAAGATGATACAAGGCGCTTTTTTCTTCCCTTCGTTAAAGAGATCCCGCACCCGGGAAGCGCCGATACCGACATACATCTCCACAAAGTTGGAACCGCTGATCGAAAAAAACGGCACTCCGGCCTCGCCGGCAATGGCCTTGGCCAGCAAGGTTTTACCGGTCCCGGGTTCACCATAGAGCAGCACCCCGGTCGGTATCCGCGCGCCGGCTTCCACAAATCGCTGCGGTTTTTTCAAAAAGTCGATAATTTCTGCGACTTCTTCCTTGGCCTCGTCGATGCCGGCCACGTCGTCGAGCTTGATCTTCGACTCCTCCGGGTTAATCAGTCGGGCCCTGCTCTTGCCAAAGGCCATGACCCTGCCGCCGCCACCTTGACCGCCGCCCTTCTGGGAATAAAAAAACCAGAACACCCCCAGCAGAAGCAAAGGCAGCCAGGTCAGCAGGGTCTGCAGGAACCAGGGGGGCTGCGGGGCGGCTTCCGTATTCACGGTGACGCTTTTTGCGAGGAGACGCTGCAGCGCGTCACTGGTCGCCGGTACCACGGTTTTATAGATGGTGCCGTCGGTCGCCTTCCAACTGATGCTTTGATCGACGATGGTGACCTGGGTAAGCAAACCGGTATCGATTTTTTTAAGAAACTCGGAGTAGGCGATGGCATGATACCGATCCGGTGACTGCTTGCAGTAATGAAACAGCAACAGCGAGGCCAGGGCGACGATGAGCCAGATCGACAAATTTTTATAAAATTTCTGCACGGCGCACTCCTTGATACATGGCAGGCGACTCTGGGGACAGAACCTGCGAGAGAATCTCTTGCAACACAATGAGACCATATGAGCCAAGCCATCAACGGGCTAAACAGGCAAAGGCTGCCTGTTCGCTGTAGGAGCTACCACAATTTACGGTAAAGGTAAAGTCGGAGGACTGTTCAAAAAGATTTCCCTCCAAGGCGGCCACGTTTCCGGGCACAGGGAAGCGTGCCCGTTATCGGCACAAAGATGGAAGCGAAGATGACATCAAAAATCCGCGGGTGCCGTTCCCAAAACAACACCCGGCCCCCATGCTTGCGCGTCCACAGATAACTGCAACTCACCTTTTGCATACCTTCTGATCCGACGGCCGTACATTTGCCGTCGGGCGCATTATAATCCCGCCAACAATCAATATCGACGCAGAGTGCGCCGAAACCGAACGCCGACCATTTTCATGGCCCACGGAGAACCGCTGGCAGGTCACACCCAAAAAATACCCTGTTTTTTTGCAGTTACCGCTGACCAGAACGTATCTTATTCGGAAATTTCTATATACAACTAAATCATACTTAGTTTATTGGGCGAAAACTGATCAGGTTATTTATAGATTTTCTTACAATTGGTGCGAGTTTTTCTTGACAGCGTCCCCAACTATGGCTAAAAAAGCAGCAAAGAGATTTGGTCAGCTAACAAGGCCCGCCGCCAGACCATGACGAACGGTCGATCAAAAAGGAGGTGCAAAAATCGACAGAGAGAGCCGGGTGTTTATCCGCCAATAAATCCTGGTGCAACACAACCGTCCGGGGGTCCGGAACAAGGAGAAGCAAATGGAAACTATACTGTTTTTCGTTATCTGGTTGGGTGGTGCTGTTCTCCATACGCTGTTTGATCTGCGAATCAAGCCGGTTCTTCAGTCCGTCAGGGAAGAAAGCGATGTACCCTAACCGAAGTCCTTTTTTTAGAATTGCGTCTATTCAAGGAAAACTACAATCAATGCGGGCCGATCACTGCCATGATCACCTGCAGAGTTTATGGAGGAAAGCGCCATGCAGAATATTTTAGCAAAAGTTTTACCCCAGGAAGGCGGCCTCGAAGGCAGCCGGTCCGGAGTGTACAACGGAGTCATCGGCCTGATGGGGCTCTTTACCCTGGTGGGTATCGCCTTCGGGATTCATGCCATGTTTGCCGGTCATGAACATGTCTACAGCGTCACCCGCGAGGTCCCCTGGGGCCTGATGCTCGGCGCCTATGTCTTTTTTGTCGTCACCTCGACGGGCCTGTGCCTGGTCTCGTCCATTGGCCATGTGTTTGGCTACGAAGCTTTCAAGCCCATTGCCAAACGTTCGGTTTTCCTGGCCATTGCCACCATCGTCGCCGGATTTCTGGTCATTGCCTTTGAGATCGAAAATCCTTGGCGCATGGCGATCTACAACGTCATTTCCCCCAACCTCAGCTCGAACATCTGGTGGATGGGCACCCTCTACGGCGCCTACCTCTTCTTCATGCTCATCGAATTCGCCCTGCTCCAGGCCGGCAAGCACAAGACCGCCGGGATTCTCGGGATGCTCGGAGTTATCTCGGGTGTTGCCGCCCATTCCAACCTGGGCGCAGTCTTCGGCCTGCTCAACGGTCGCGAGTTCTGGCACGGCCCCTACATGCCCATCTATTTCATCACCTCGGCCATGATGTCCGGCTGCGCCACCGTTATTTTCTTCCATTGGCTGGGATACAAGATCAATGGCTGGAAGATGAGCACCCAACTGGAAAACTCGCTGTACTCGGTGGGTAAACTGGGCGCCCTGCTCTATATTGTCATCCTGTTTTTCACCACCTGGAAAATGATTTCCGGCTATACCGGGCAACAGCCCGGCAAATACGAATCGATCATGGCCCTGATCAACGGTCCTTTTGCCAATAATTTCTGGTACGGCGAGGTGGCCATGGGGTTGGTCATTCCGCTCTTGATCATCATGGCGGTGCGGGCTAAAAACGTGACGGCCATGGCCCTGGGATCGATGATGAGCATCGTCGGCATCTTTGTGATGCGCTACGACCTGGTTATCGTCGGCCAGATTATCCCGGGATTCCACGAACTCAATATCGTTGACCTACCCCATATTCTGCCCTACTCGCCAACCATGCACGAGTGGATCATCACCCTGTCCGGCTTCACTTTCTGCGGCGTTCTGTTCATGATGGGAGAACGGATGTTCCGTGGCCATCTGTCCGAAGACCATTGATGGCCCCTGTGTCGAAAAGCAAGGCGGCGGGCAGTAACCGCCCTCCGCCCTGCTCCGGCATCCCACTTTGCTAGGAGACCGGTATGGCAAGAAAAAGAACCGAAATCCAGGCGATCCGCTCCGACGTGGCTATCTATCCGATCGGTGTCGCCGCCAAGCTGCTCAATGTCCATCCTCGCACCCTGCGGATCTATGAAAAGGAAGGATTGGTGCAGCCCACGCTGGTCGGAAATCGACGGATGTTTTCCGCCGACGACATTCAATGGATCACCTGCCTGCGCAAGTTTATCCACGAAGAGGGCATCAGCATTCCGGGACTGAAAAAACTACTGGAATACATCCCTTGCTGGGAGGTTGCCGGGTGCCCGGCTTCAATCCATCACCATTGCAATGCCAGGGTGGACCGCGCCGTGCCGCGAACCTTGCACTCGGTGGGCGACATCGCCGCCAGGCTGGAAGCGAAAGAGCAGGACCGGCTAAAAAACGAAACGCCCGGGCAAAAAAAAAAGCGCGGATCTTCCGTTTAAAAGGTCACGGACAACCGCCAGCCAAAATTACCTGGCTGCATGTATGCGGCTAGCTACCCGTGACCCGAAGGGGATAAAAGCAACAAGTGCGCCGCTCAGATTCCACCTTGTGCCATAAACCATAAAAGGTGTTCCGAAGTATTCGGAACACCTTTTTTATTGCAAAACCGTTTGATCCAAACGGTCAGTCGTCTTCATCGCCTTGCGCGGCAAAAGGATCATGAAAACCGTAGCGTTCAATTTTTCGCCGCAGGGTATCCTTTGATATCGCCAACTCCCGACAGGTCATCATCTTCTTCCATCGATTTCGCTCGAGACTGAGCATGATCGCCTGCTTCTCGATGTCCTCGAGCGTTTGCGCTCCGGCGCCGGGAACCGAAGGCTTGGCCGCCTCCTCGAAACCGGCGGCAAACGGCTCGGGCAGATGCTGCGGCTGAATATAGCCGCCCTCGCAGAGAATAAAGGCATACTCGACGACATTTTCCAGTTCCCTGATATTGCCGGGAAAATCGTAGCGCATCAAGATAGCCAGCGCCCCGCTGGAAATGCCGACGATGTCTTTGCCCTGCTGGGCGCCGTATTTTTTAATAAAATGGTCGATGAGCAGCGGAATGTCTTCTTTGCGCTCCCGCAGCGGGGGCAGACTGATTTTCACCACGTTGAGACGGTAGAACAGGTCGTCCCGAAACAATCCTTCCCGCACCAGCCCCTGCAGATCATGGTTGGTCGCGGTAATTATCCGCACATCAGCCTTGACCGGACTGTTGGATCCCAACGGTTCGTAGACTTTTTCCTGCAGGACCCGCAACAGCTTGACCTGCACGCTGCCGGGAAGATCGCCGATCTCGTCGAGAAAGAGCGTTCCCCCTTCGGCGGCGGCGAAACGGCCGATTTTATCTTTACGGGCATCGGTGAACGCCCCGGCTTTATACCCGAACAGCTCCGATTCCAGCAGCGTTTCCGGCAGGGCCGCACAGTTGACGATGACAAAAGGATTGTCCTTGCGCTCGCTGGTATTGTACAGCGCCCGAGCGATCAACTCCTTGCCGGTGCCGCTTTCGCCGAGAATCAGGACCGTGGAGGGACTGCGGGCGATATCCGGGAGAATATTAAATAATCGCTGCATGGCAGCCGATTTGGAAATAATGGCACCAAAGGTGTATTTCTGGGTGAGCTGCTGCCGCAGGGTGGTGATCGTGGTCAGATCGCGAAAGGTTTCCACCCCGCCGATGATATTGCCCTCGTGATCGGTCAACGGCGCGGCGCTGATGCTGATCGGCACACTTTCGCCCCGGGCATTGCGGATGGTTATGGAACGGTTGGCCACCGGGGCGCCGCGATAGAGGCTTTCGGCGATGGCGCAGTTCTTGCCGCAGATTGAGGAATGAAAAATATCCGAGCAGGACATGCCCAGGGCATTCTCCCGGGACCAGCCGGTGATTTCCTCCGCCGCCCGGTTAAAAGAGGTGATGTTCCAGTTGCGGTCGACGGTGAAAACGCCATCGGCGATCGAATCGAGGATCAGACTCTCGCGGATGGCAGCGGTGTTGTCTCGGAAGGTCTCGATGCCGCCGATGATGTTGCCGAAATCGTCGAGCAGCGGCGCGGAACTGACGGTGACCGGAATGGAATCTCCCTTCTTGCCTTTAATAAATATGGGCCGGTCGATAAACAGGCTGTTGCAGTCGATCGCCTTTTGCAGCAGACAAGCCTCCCCGCAGACGCTGGAATGAAAAACCTCCCGGCAGGGTTTGCCGAGCACTTCCTCCTGCTTCCACCCGGTGATGTTTTCCGCGGCCCGATTGAACGAGGTGATGATCCGGTTATGGTCAATAGTGAAGACGCCATCGGCAATCGAGGCCAGGATCAGGGCATTATTGAGCGAATCGGAGCAGTCATGGAAGGTCTGGACGCCGCCGACGACCTTGCCGCTGGTGTCGTAAATCGGCGATAATGTTAGGGAAAGAGGGAAAAAACGCCCGTCTTTATGGGTCGTGAAGACGGTGTGGGCTATAAATGACTTTTCATTTTCAATGGAATGCCTGATCAGGCACTGATTTTCGCAGAATTCCGGCGGAAAAACATCCTTGTAATTTTTCCCCAGGATGTCCTCGGATACCCATCCGGTAATCTGCTCGGCAGCCCGGTTAAAAAAGGTGATCTCAAGGTCGCAATTGACGGTCAGCACCCCTTCGGATACGGAATCCAGCAACAATTGCTGCAAATACGGCTGATTGTTGGTGTCGAGGGTCACCAAGGCCCCGGATATCGCCCGATCTTGTCCCCATATGGGGATGACCGTAACAAAGACCTCAAGCTGCGCACCATTACATTGGGTGTTTAACAGCAGGGATTGCCGGGTACGCGTTGCGCCCCAACCGGTTTGCAGAATAAGTTGCTCAAGCGAGGGCGTCTCCTCCTTGAACACAAAAATCGTATCCATCGATTTGCCGAACAGCTCGGCCAGGGGACGCGCGGCAAGGGTTTCCGCTTTTCTATTGAGCCCGAGGATTCGGCAATTGCGGTCAAGGTGGAAAACCGCGAGGGTGTCCTGATTAATGGAGGATTGGTCAGTTAAATTCTTCATTGAGGCGGAGAAGCGCTTACGAGGCGCCATGAGTTAAACAAAAAAAGGGGATGCAAACGTTTGCCTTGGCCCTTAAAGGGCGAGCTGGAAGCAATCCGGTCATCTGGGGCAAAGACGATGTACCCTGCAAGAAAAATGGGTCACTTTTAAAAGTTTCGTTACCATACCATATATTTGAAAACTTGCTCTTCTTATGGTTTTAGGGTATGTTCGCACGTTAATTTTTTTATTTTATGAGCGGTTATTCATTTTTTAAGTCTTTTTCTTTTGCCATAACAACACATTGTAGCACTGCGTGCCGATGTCGTCTTCGTTACTTTTTATTTGAGGGTATGGAATGAACATAAAAGAGTTGGGAAAATTAAAAAATGAAGGAGTAGAACACCTGCCTTCACTTGAACGGCGCACCTTTCTTCGCGCCGGACTCGCCATTACCGGGTTGTTCATGAGCGGAACGATACTGTCGCTGACCTCGGTTCGCGATGCCGAAAGTGCCGTGGGCGCCATGCCGAAAAATGAAAAATACCCCTACAGCCCTCATTACAGCATGGTGATGCGACAAAACCTCTGCGTCGATTGCCAGCTCTGCATGGATGCCTGCGTCAAAACCAACCATGTGCCGTCCTATGGCTGGCGAACCACCATCCTTGAACGAACCAAGGAACTCAGCCCCACCGAAAAAGAAACGATCTTTATGCCGGTGCTTTGCAACCAATGCAATCAGCCACCCTGCGTCCGTGTCTGCCCCACAGTGGCGACCTACAAAGACAAGACCACCGGTATCGTGGTGATGGATAGCAAGAAATGCATCGGCTGCAAGACCTGCATGGCGGCATGTCCTTATAATGCGCGTTATTTTAACGAGGAAGTCAGAGCGGTCGACAAATGCAATTTTTGCTACGACACCCGTCTCTCCAAAGGTGAAAAAGATACTGCTTGCGTGGAAGCCTGCCCTGCCAAGGTCAGGGTTTTCGGCGACATCAGCGATCCGCAAAGCGAAGTGTACCAACTCGTCCATCGTCCTGAAACTACCGTATGGGTCCTGCGGCCTGAAACCGGTGCTTTACCGAACGTTTATTACATGAACGCCTAACCGGCGGAAGGAGAAAACTCGATGAAACTGAAAACAAAAGTACTACCGGCCCTCGGCCTGATCGCGGCTGCGGGAATATTTTTCACCCTGGATATCCACGCCGCAGCTCCGGCGGCAGCCCCTGCCCCGGCAGCCAGCGCCGCCCCAGCCAAACAATACGAATCCTTCGGCAACACTCAGATTGTTGCCATGGATCCGGTTAAAAGCATGTTCAGCCACAATACCCATGTGATCAAGTCCGGCTTGACCTGCGACAGTTGCCACCCTGATCTCTTTGATCGCAAACGGGGTTCCGCCAAGGCCAAGGGCGACTACACCATGGCCTCCCTGGACGCCGGTAAATACTGCGGAGCCTGCCATGACGGCAAAACCGCATTCAACACCACCGGCCCGGAAACCTGTAAAACCTGCCACGGCAGTGACATGAAACAGCCGGACATGATCGTTTTCAATCGCCCGGTGAAAGCCGTGGTTTTCGGTCACAAACAGCATGTCGACATGGGGCTTGATTGCTCAAGCTGCCATGACAAGGCCTTCGAGATGCGCAAAGGCGCCGCTGAAGAGCAACCGGGGAAATTCACCATGAAAGCGCTGTATGCCGGCAAATATTGCGGTGTCTGCCATAATGGCAACATCGCCTTTGCCTCCGACACCCGCTGCACCTCCTGTCACATCGGCGTAAAAGGTCTGGCCCGGATGCTCGAGAAATCCGCGG
>CAIMMA010000435.1 GCA_903842475.1 uncultured bacterium | reverse complement strand
CTGGGCCCGTACCGCGATCTTGCCGGCATAGCGTGGATGCCACAGGTCGGTCCAGCTGGTCACCGCCTGGCCGACGAGATCGGTGCGCACCAGCAGCCCGGTGGTGCCATAGTGGTACGGGACGGTGTACAGATTGCCCGGATCGGCCGCCAGATCACGGAAATTGGCGGAGATGTTTTTGAAGTTGGGTACCTGGCGGAAATCGATTCGGGCCAGTTTGTTGGCTGAGGTGAGCGCTGGGATAAACGGATTCTCAATGACCGCGACATCAAAGACCTGGTCGTTGCCGATATTTTCCACCGCTTCTTCCTGGGATTCGAAGGTGATCGTCCTGACGGTGACGCCATATTCCTTGGTAAAGGCCGCAAGCACCGATTCGGGCATATCGTCCACCCAGTTGTACAGTACCAGTTCCTTTGCCAGGATCGGGGTCGGTTTTTCCGGGTTGTCCGTTTTTTCGCACCCATGGAGCAGGCAGAGCAGCAGCAATCCGCAGGGCACAACCAACCAGGTTCGTAAGCGCATGTAGGTCTTCTCCATCAGGGGGTTCCAGCCATAAAACGAGCCCAAATATCGGTGTACAACTTTTTGCCTTCCGGACTGAGCGGCAGGATGATCGAGCCGTTTTCCAGGTCCTTATTATCGGGGAAGATGACCCGATTGTTGCGTATCTCCGGCTTGACCAGAGGCATGGCGGCATCGTTGGGTTGCGCATTTTTCTTTTGATCAATTATTTCGGCGGTGATCTCGGGACGCAGGAGGAAGTCGATCAATCTTGCCGCTGCTTGTTTCCGGGTGCTGTTGGCGGGGATGGCATAACTCTCTCCCCACAAGGCGGTTCCTTCCAGCGGCAGGACATACCTGATCGCGGGATTTTTTTCATACGCCTCCTGGTAATTCTCGGGATAGCCATGGAGCACCGCAATCTCGCCTCGCAGCAGTTTGCGGACCGCCTGGTCGGCCTCGATGTCCAGCATGACACAGAGGGTTTCAAGGCCAGCAGACGTTGCAGCACCGCCTCCAGTTCCAGCGGATTTTCGGAACCAAAGGGATAGCCAAGCGATGTCAGCGTCATGCCGATGATTTCACGGGGTTGAGCCCGCAAGCCGATCTTGCCGGCGTACTGAGGCTTCCAGAGATCGGCCCATCGTTTGAGGCCGTCGCCGACCAGATCGGTGCGCACCACCAGGCCGGTGGTGCCGTAGGAGGCGGGCACCGAATAGCGGTTGCCGGGGTCAATGACCAGATCGCGGAAATTGGCCGAGATGTTTTTGAAATTAGGGAGTTGGGCGAAATCGAGCTCTGCCAGGAACTGCTCTTTGATCAGGGCCGGAAAGAGTTGGTTTTCGATCAGAACCACATCGTAACGATTTCCCGCCCTGATGTTGTCCTCGGCCTCCTCCGGGGATTGGAAGGGGAGATAGCTGACGGTGATGCCGGATTCCCGGGTGAACGCCTCGAGCACCGTTTGCGGCATGTCTCCGGCAAAGGTATGGAACAGCACTTCTTGCACCGCGGGGGGAGACGAGGTGGTCGGCGGTTCAGTCTCCCGGCAACCGTTCAGCAGCATGAGTACCAACAGAACGACCAGCAGTCGTGGCATGACGGCTGCGCCTGGGGGGCTCGCTTGCTGGCGGGACCGCCAGGGATGGAAACGGGGTGTGGTCATTTGCGTAACTCTTGGGCGTTGCCGGTGGTGCTGTGGAATTTAAATCTATTGTATCAGATTGGGCCGGGATTGGAAGGTATTGGTTTTGCTGCAATGTCAAATGGTTGGGAGGTGGGTTCCGGCAGGGTGCGATCCGCATTTCTCCGGGCTCGGAGCGGTGGGGCTTCAGGCTCTATCCAGGCCACTGCGGACCGCCATCCCCAGTTTTGCAAGGGTGTAGGGCTTTTTAAGATACTGTCGCGCCCCAAGACGTAGGGCCTCGCCGACCCGTTCGGTTTCGGAAAACCCGCTGGCAATGATCGCTTTCTGTCCCGGCGTATGGGCCAGGATCTGCCGGTAGGTGTCGAGGCCGTCGATGCCGGGTCCCAGAATCATGTCGAGCAGGAGCAGATCGAACGGTTCCTGTTTGAGCCGTTCCACCGCGGCCTCGCCGCTGTCGACCGTGGCCACCTGATAGCCCATATCGTTGAGGATGGCCGAGGCGATTTCCCGCTGTTCTTCGCTGTCGTCGATGACCAGGATTTTTTCTCCCTGCCCCCGATATTCGCCCAAAGGGATGGTCTCTCGCTGCTGCAGTCGAATCCGGGAGGTCACGGGGAAAAAGAGGGTGAATCTGGTGCCCTGCCCGAGGGCGCTCTCGCAGTTGATAAAACCGCCGTGATCTTTGACGGTACCCCAGACCACCGCCATGCCGAGGCCGGTGCCGCTTTTCCCCATCTTCTTGGTGGTGTAGAAGGGCTCGAAAATTTTATCGAGATCTTCTGGTGGAATACCGTTCCCCTGGTCTTCCACGCTCAGAACCACATAGTCGCCCTCATCGATGTTTTCGTAG
>CAIMMA010000434.1 GCA_903842475.1 uncultured bacterium | reverse complement strand
TTCCATGCCGCCGGGGAATCGTGGACCATCCCTTCGGAAAACTGGGAAGGCGTCAACTGGGGGCTCTACTCCGGTGACTACAACGCCATACGGACGGTGGTCAAACGGATCATCGACAATATCGAGCGACTCAACTGCAAGGCCCTGCTGCTGCCCGAATGCGGCCATGCCTATTACGCCACCCGCTACGCCCTGGAACGATGGTTTCCGGAATCCTTGCAGCAGTTCAAAATCTACACGGTGTTCGACCTGCTGCTCGAATACCTGAACGAGGGACGCATCACCCTCGACCCGGTCCTGCAATCCAAGCTGACCACCTTCCACGACTCCTGCAACTATGGCCGCAAGTCGCTGAAGACTTTTGGTCACGGCTATTTTGAAGAAGCCCGAATCATCACCCGAACCTGCTGCAATAACTACATCGACCTGATTCCGACCGAAGAAGAAAACTACTGCTGCGGTGCCGGCGGCGGCGCCTGGGCCAGCCCGTTTAGTGCCGAGCGGGTGTTCCATGGTCGGATCAAGGCTCGCCAGATCAGCGAATCAGGAGCGAAGCTGGTGATCACCTCGTGCCACAACTGCAAGGATCAACTGGAAAAATCGTTAAACCGCGAGTTCAACCTCGATATCGAGGTTCAATTCCTCTGGGAACTGGTGGCAGGAGCCCTGGTGCCCAAGCAGGGACCAACACCATGACCGGCCGCCGTGCCCGAGCCAAGAACCGGCGGGAATCGGCGGCCTGGCCGTCACCACCCAGCGGCGCACGGCCGGATCCAACCGGGAGGAGCTGCCCTTATGTCTGAAGATTCGATGATCGGTGCGGTTATGGTGATCGGCGGCGGCATCTCCGGGATGCAGGCCGCCCTGGATATCGCCGACTCGGGATTCCTCGTCTATCTGGTGGAAAAGACCGGGGCCATCGGCGGCGCCATGCCCCAGTACAATAAAGTGTTTCCCACCAACGACTGCTCGATGTGCATCATTGCCCCGAAACTGGTCGAATGCGGGCGGCACCCCAACATCACCATCATGACCCTTGCCGAGGTGATCGACATCAGCGGCCGGGCCGGAGACTTCACCGTTCGGGTCAGCGAGCAGCCCCGTTATGTCGACACCAAAAAGTGCATCGCCTGCGGCCAGTGCTCCGCCCAGTGCCCCAAGAGCGTCGACGACTCGTTCAACAGCAACATCGCCAAGCGCAAGGCCATCTTCATCAAATACCCCCAGGCCGTGCCGCTCAAATACCAGATCGACCCCGAAGCCTGCCTCCGCCTCAACCATCCCGGCACCTGCGGGGTCTGCGCCGACATCTGCCCACCCGGGGCAATCGACTTCAACCATGGCCCGCGGGAACACGAGATCCAGGTCGGCGCCGTGGTCATGGCCCTGGGGTTCCAGACCTTTGACCCGGCCAAGGCCAAGGTCTGGGGCTATGGCGTGTACCCCAATGTGATCACCTCGCTGCAGTTCGAACGGTATCTCGCCCCCAACGGTCCCACCGACGGCATCCTCGCCCGGCCCTCCGACGTCAAACCGGTCAAAAAAATCGCCTTTCTCCAGTGTATCGGCAGCCGCGACAAAAACCGCTGCAACAACGAATACTGCTCCGCGGTCTGTTGCATGTACGCGATCAAGGAAGCGGTCATGGTCAAGGAGGCCAACCCGGACCTGGAGGTGTCTATTTTTTACATGGACATGCGGACCCCGGGCAAAGAATTCGATCGCTATTACGAACGGGCCCGCAGCGAATACGGGGTCAAGTTCATCCGCTCGCGCATCCACGGCGTGGAACCCAAAGGCGCTAAAGGCGACCTGCGGCTTCACTATATCAGCAGCCAAGGCAAGCAGATCGAAGAAATCTTCGACCTGGTGGTGCTGTCGGTCGGCCTGGAGACCCCGGATTCCATGGTCAAACTGGCCGAAAAGATCGGCATCCACATGACCCCCGACCGCTTCGCTTCCATTTCGGCCTTCATGCCGGTCCACACCTCCAAGCAAGGCATTTTCACCTGCGGCGCCTTCAACGGCCCCCGGGACATCCCCCAATCGGTCATCGGCGGTTCCGCTGCCGCCGCCAGCGCCGCGGCCCTGCTCACCTCGGTCCGCAACACCCGAACCAGGCCGATTGCGCCGCCCGCTGAGCGGGATGTCCATCTGCAGCACCCGAAAATCGGGGTCTTTATCTGCCACTGCGGCACCAACATCGCCGGCGTGGTCGATGTTTCCGAAGTCGCCGCCTTTGCCGCCACCCTGCCCCAGGTGGTCCATGTGGAGCGTAATCTCTTTACCTGCGCCCAGGACACCCAGGCGCTCATGGTCCAGCAGATCAAAGACCTGGGCCTGAACCGGATTGTGGTCGCCGCCTGCACCCCCAGGACCCATGAACCGCTGTTCCGCAAAACCCTCAAGTCGGCCGGTCTCAACGAATACCTGTTCGAGATGGCCAACATCCGCAACCAGAATGCCTGGGTGCACAGCCAGGATCCGGAAGCAGCCACCCGCAAAGCCAAAAACCTGATCAGGATGGCGGTGGTCAAGGTCACCAGCCTGACCGCCCTGAAACCGCTGCGTATCCCGATCACCCCTTCGGCACTGATCATCGGCGGCGGAGTCACCGGCATGACCGCCGCCCTGAACCTGGCCAAACAGGGCTACCGGATTCATCTGATCGAAAAAACATCGCAGCTGGGCGGCAATGCCCTCCATCTGTTCCAGACCTGGAACGGCGAGCATGTGCCTCGCTATCTGGCGGGACTGCAGGAAGAGGTGAGCAACACCCCCAACATCGAAATCTCCTACAACCCCACCATCACCGCCGTCACCGGACATGTCGGCGATTTCACCACCACCATCCGGATTGGGACCAACCGCAAACGCATCATCCAGCACGGGGTCGCCATCATCACCACCGGCGCCAAACGCTACATTCCCGAGGAATTCGAATACGGCAAGATTCCCAAGGTGGTGGCCGCGATCGAATTCGACAAACTGCACATGCACAACGAAACCCGGGTGGCGGGCGGCAAATCCTTTGTCTTCATCCAGTGCGTCGGCAGCCGCAACCGGGAGCGGCCCTACTGTTCGAAATCCTGCTGCACCCATTCGATCCAGAGCGCCATCAAGCTCAAAAAAGAAGTGCCCTCGCGCCAGATCTATATCCTTTACCGGGAGATCCGCACCTACGGCCAGCGCGAACGGATTTACAGCCAGGCCCGCGAACTGGGGATCATCTTCATCAACTACGAACTCCACGGCCCGCCCAAAATCAGCCGGGAAGATGCCGGGGTGCTGGTCGAAGTCTGGGACCATGTGCTCCACCGGCCCTTGGAAATCAAGGCCGACATGGTGATCCTGGCCTCGGCCACGCTTGCCAGCCCGGAAGCGGTGGAACTGGCCAACCTGTTCAAGCTGCCGCTCAATGCCGACGGCTTTTTCCAGGAAGCCCACGCCAAGCTCCGCCCCGTGGAGTTCAACGTGGACGGCGTCTTTGTCGCCGGCCTGGCCCACTACCCCAAGCCCCTGGAAGAATCGATCTCGCAAGCCCTGGCCGCCGCTGCCAAGGCCGGCCGCCTGCTCGCCCGCAAGGAGATCGCCCTGGAGCCCAACACCGCGGTGGTCGACCCGGTGCTGTGCGACGGCTGCGGGCTGTGCATCGAAACTTGCCCGTTCCAGGCCATCAGCCTGGTGGAGTTCCTCGACGATACCGGCATGCCGCTGAAAACCGTGGCCATCGACCAGGTGCTCTGCAAGGGCTGCGGCATCTGCCAGGGCACCTGCCCCAAACGCGGGGTGACCATTGCCGGCTTCACCTATGGCCAGATCGAAGCCCAGATTGATGCGGCCCTGGTGGACGAGCCGCAGATCGAGGTGACCCCATGAGCTCGGAACCAAAGATTATCGCCTTCTGCTGCAACTGGTGCTCGTACGCGGCCGCCGACCTGGCCGGGATTTCAAGATTGCAGTATCCCGGTTCGATCCGGATCATCCGGGTGATGTGCTCGGGCATGGTCCACCCCGAGATGGTCCTGCATGCCCTTGACAAAGGCGCTGACGGGGTGATGATCATCGGCTGCCACCTCGGCGAGTGCCATTACCTCAAAGGCAACGAAATGGCCCTGGCCAGGGCCGAGGTGATCGCTGACACCCTCGACGATCTGGGCTATGCCGGCGAACGCTTTCAGCTGACCTGGGTCTCCTCGGCCGAGCCGGAACGGCTGGTCGAGGCCTTCCGGACCATGAGCGGCCGCCTGATGCTGCTGCGATCCGAGCAGCAGATACCGTACGCCACCAAGACCTGAGACCGATGCAACCCAAACTCAGCTTCGAGTGGCTGCACGCCTGTTCCGGCTGCGAGATTGCCTTGCTCAATCTCGGCGAGCCGCTGCTGGCCCTGCTCGACCGGGTGGAAATCGTGCACTTCCCCCTGCTGATGGACCACAAATATGCAGCGCCCCAAAACGACGGCGCCCCCCTGACCCTGCCCGAGGCGGA
Organism: uncultured bacterium; assembly: GCA_903842475.1. Classification (GTDB taxonomy): domain Bacteria; phylum Desulfobacterota; class Desulfobulbia; order Desulfobulbales; family Desulfobulbaceae; genus Desulfobulbus. The sequence continues at coordinate 5,087 of CAIMMA010000434.1, read as the reverse complement.
TATCGGCCTGGTGTCCGGCGGCGTGGCCCATCAGGAACACCTGAGCGTGCTTCAAGCGATGCGCCGTGCCTGTCGAACCCTGATCGCGCTCGGCACCTGCGCCACCCACGGCGGCATTCCGGCGATGCGCAACCAGTGGACGACCGCCCAAACCCTGCAGACCGTGCTGACCGCCGGCAACAGCGAAGCCGGGCCAAGCCCCGCCGAACCATCGCTGTTTCTCGACCGGGTCTACAGCGTCGATGAAAAGATCCCCGTCGAGGTCAGCTTGCCCGGCTGTCCGCCGCAACCGGAGCTGATCGCCGCCGTCCTTGAGGCGCTGCTTAACAAGGAGGTCTGGGCGTCCGCGCCGAAGAGCGTTTGCGAGACCTGCCCCACCCTCCGCCAGGGCAAAGCCCGGACCAGCACCAGACGTTTTCTGGACAACGCCGACTTTAACCCCGACCAACCGGTCAGCCAGATGCGCTGCCTGCTCGAACAGGGCCTGCTATGCATGGGACCGGTCACCGCCGGCGGCTGCGGCGGCAAGGACACCCCCCTCTGCCTCCGGGCTCGGGTTCCCTGCCGCGGCTGCTACGGCCCGGTCCGACCCGGCGGCAACCAGTTGCTCGACATGAAAAACGCCCTTGCCAGTAACGGCATCGACCACCGTTCGATTGTCGACCGCAAATCGCTGCTGCGTTTCAGCGGTGCCCACGGCTTACTCCAACCGGCGGGCAAGCGGCGATGAGGAGTTCCGAAAAACCGCTGCCGCCCAACGTGACCAGGAGGCGCTGACCATGGCACAAATACTTACCATCGATCCGGTGACCAGAATCGAAGGGCATGCCCGCATCCACATCCACTTGGACGACCAGGGACGGGTCAGCGATGCCAGGGTGGCGATCTCGGCACTCCGCGGCTTCGAGCAGTTCGTGGTGGGCCGACCGGCCGAAGAGATCCCCCGAATTGTCAGCCGAATCTGCGGCATCTGCCCCTGGATGCACCACCTGGCCGCGGTCAAGGCCATCGACGGCTGCTTCGACGTCATTCCCACGCCCGCCGGCCATCGGCTGCGCGAACTCTGCCAGGTCATGGCCCATATCCATGACAAGATCCTCCATTTTTTCTTCCTGGCCGCCCCGGATTTTATCCTGGGCCCGGACAGCGACTTCTCGGTCCGCAACATCATGGGCATGGTCCGCCAGGAGCCGGAGCTCGCCGCCCGGGTGGTTCGGATGCGGCAGTTGGGCCAGACCATGCTGGAACGATTCGCCGGCAAGGCCATCCATCCCGTGGCCGGGGTGGTCGGCGGTTTTGCCAAGCCGATGAGTACTGCGGAACGAAACGAGCTGCAGCGCGACGGTGCGGTCCTGCTGGACTTTGCCTCCTTTGCCCTCGAGTATGCCAAGGAACGGGTCTTTCATCGGTATCAACAGGAAATGCAATCCCTGGGCGCGATCACCACCGGCTTCCTCGGCACGGTCGACGACCAAGGGGGCCTGCAGCTCTACGACGGCCAGCTTCGCCTGATGCATCCAACCGGCACCACCATCGATTTTCCGGCCGCGGAATATGCCCGGCATTTAAGCGAACAGGTCGAGCCCTGGTCCTCGGCCAAGATGGTCCATGCCAAATCCTGGCAGGAGGGCTTTTCCCTGGATCCCGAGGCGCCCCGGGGCATCTATCGGGTCAACACCCTGGCCCGACTCAATGTCTGCGATCATATCGGCACCCCCAGGGCCCAGGCCGAACTCGAGGAGTTCCGCGCGCAATTCGGCCGTCCCGCCCAGGGCACCCTGCTCTACCATTGGGCCCGGCTGATCGAGCTGCTGTATGCCTGCGAGCGCACCCTGGAATTGCTGGCGGACGATCGCATCCTTGATCCGCACATCCGTAATGCAGCCACACCCCGGGCAGGCCGCGGCATCGGGTGCGTCGAAGCCCCGCGCGGCACCCTGATCCATGAATATGCCACCGACGACAACGGCTGCATCACGCAGGCCAACCTGATCGTCGGCACCACCCACAATATCGCGCCGATGAATCTGAGTGTCCGCCAGGCCGCCTCCAGCCTGATTCTCGAGGGCGCCTACGACTCGGCGATCCTTAACCGGGTGGAGATGGCGGTCCGGGCCTACGACCCCTGAATTTCCTGCGCCACGCACCGCCTGGACGGCGGGCTCCCCTTGACCGTTACCCTCCTCGACCATCGGGGCCATACCATCAGAACTTTGCACCACGAACCCCAGGACGCACCATGAACGAGAGCAACCCCAACAAACATCGCACCATCGTCCGAGTCGAAGCCCCCAACTGCGCCTGCGGCTTTGTCGGCCACATGACCGCCGACGAACTCAAGCAACGGGCCGCCCATGACGAAATGGACCTCTCCTGCCCGGTCTGCGGCCTGATTCATCTGAGCCGTGAAGAGATCGAGGACCTGGAGAAACACAAGGTGGTCAACTCCAAGCGCTACCGGGAAATCCAGAAACAAGCCCTAAGCACCGAATGACAAGGGCCTCTCGCTTGCAACCCACCACTTCGGCCAGCATGCCGACCAAGGCAGCCTTTCCTTATTATGCCAGTTGGGCAAAATGTTTGTAGCTCCAAAAAATAGATGGTGCAAACCACCCCAGATTGCTAGAGTGATACCCATTCCTGAAATGCATCTGTCGCCGCTCACCCCGGCATATATCAATCTGCCATGACCGAACCCATGACCCTGGCCGCGAAACGAGCTGAAATGAAGACCAAAACCCTGCGGATCACCATCAACGGGGTGGTCCAGGGGGTCGGATTTCGTCCTTTCGTTTATCGGTTGGCCCACCGGCTCGGCCTGGCGGGGAGTGTCGCCAACAACGGCGATGGCGTCCATATCCATGTTACCGGCCCTTCGGCTGCCTTGGACGAGTTTATCCTCGCGCTGAAAAACGAGGCCCCGCCGATTGCCCGGATTACTCGCCTCGACGTGCGCCCGGCCCGGCAACCGACCAGTTCCCCGGACTTCCATATCCTGCCCAGCATCCAGGGGGTGCGGCCCAACACCCAGATCGCGCCGGACATCGCCGTGTGCGTTGATTGCCTGGCCGAAATTTTCGATCCAACCAATCGGCGATTCGGTTATCCGTTTACCAACTGCACCAACTGCGGCCCGCGCTTTTCGATTGTCGAGCGGATCCCCTACGACCGGCCCAACACCTCGATGCGCGTTTTCCCCCTGTGCGCGGCCTGCGATCAAGAATACCACGACCCCATGGATCGGCGCTTTCATGCCCAACCCAACGCCTGCCCGGCCTGCGGGCCGCGCCTGAGCTGGCACGATGGCCTGGGGCAGCCGATTGCCGGCGACAGCCTCAGCCTGGCCGCCCAGGCCCTGGCAGCGGGCCGGGTGGTGGCGATCAAAGGACTCGGGGGCTTCCACCTGGCGGTCGATGCCGGCTCGGCCACTGCGGTGGCCACCCTGCGAGAGCGCAAACACCGGGCCGGAAAACCCCTGGCGATCATGGTGCGCGACCTGACGACCGCAGCCCGTTTCTGCCGAATCTCGCCCACCGAAGCCGACCTGCTCAACGCTCCCGAGCACCCCATCGTCCTCTTGGAGCGCCGGGACGCAACGCCCCTGGCCGGGGATGTGGCGCCCGGTCTCGGCGTGCTCGGCGTGATGCTGCCCTACACCCCGCTCCACCATCTGCTGCTCAACCAGGCGCAGGCACCCGAGGCCCTGGTGATGACCAGCGGCAACCGCAGCGACGAACCGATCTGCACCGGCAACCTTGAGGCCTTAACTCGCCTCCGGGGCCTGGCCGATTTCTTTCTGCTCCACGACCGGGAAATCGTCACCCGGGTCGACGATTCGGTTGCCCGGATCATGGCCGGCAAAATCCGGCTGCTGCGGCGGGCACGCGGTTATTCGCCGGTGCCCATCGTCCTCCGCCAGCCGACCGCCGACATTCTGGCCTGCGGGGCGGAAATGAAAAACAGCTTTTGCATCGTCCGCAATCAGGAGGCCTACCTCAGCCAGCACATCGGCGAACTGACCGGGCCGGAGAGTTATGATTTTTACCGGGAAAGCATCGACCATCTCCAAACCGTCCTTGAAGTCGCGCCCACCCAGGTTGCCTGCGACCTCCATCCCGACTACCTCAGCACCCGGTATGCCCGCAGCCGGCATATCCCCTGCCGCGGCGTCCAGCATCACCACGCCCATACCGGGGCGGTGCTGGCCGAACACGGCCTGGCGGGACCGGTGCTCAGCGTGATCCTCGACGGCGCCGGCTACGGTACCGACGGCACCGTCTTCGGCGGCGAGATTTATCGCGCCGACCGGATCGGGTTCCAGCGGCTCGGACGCCTCTCCCATCTCCTGCTGCCCGGCGGCGACCGGGCCGCCCGCGAACCCTGGCGGATGGCAATGGCCCTGCTCTATCAGGCCCTGGGCCCCGCAGCCCTGATCGAGGCCAACCAGCCGCCCGGACTGCTGACTATTTATCCGGCCAAAAAACAAGTGCTCGGCCAGATGATGGCCAAAGGTCTCAACTGTCCGCAAACTTCGAGCTGCGGCCGCCTCTTCGATGCGGTTTCCGCCCTGCTGGGCCTCTGCCTGGAAAGCCAATACGAAGGCCAGGCCGCCATGCTGCTGGAATACCAGGCGTCTCTCGCACCTCCCCACCACGGCCACCCAGCCTACCCCCCGACCCTCAGGGAAGAACCAGAGGGCTGGATTATCGACAGCACGCCGCTGGCGCCCCTGCTGCTCCGCGACCTTGCCGCCGGCGTGGCGATTCCGGTCATTGCCCGAGGCTTTCACCTCTGGCTGGCGCAATCGCTGCGGATGCTTTTGGAAACCCTGCGGCAGCGGACCGGACTCTCGGAACTTGTCCTCTCCGGCGGCTGCATGCAGAATAAACTGCTTTTTGAAACCCTGACCGAGACCTTAGCCCGGTGCGGATTCACCGTGTTCGCCGGCGAACTGGTGCCGAGCAACGACGGCGGCATCTCGCTTGGTCAAGCCTATACAGGAGGTACAACCCCATGTGTTTAGCCATCCCCATGCAGGTGGTCGAGATCAAAGGCGGCGGTGACGAACTGTTCGACCCCCGGGTCGC
>CAIMMA010000433.1 GCA_903842475.1 uncultured bacterium | reverse complement strand
GGCCTCGGACCGGGCCCACCGCATGGGCCAGGAGCGGCCGGTGACCGTCTACCGTCTGGTGGCAAAAAACACCATCGAGGAAAAAATCGTGCGCATGCACGCCGAGAAGCGGGACCTGGCCGACAGCCTGCTCGACGAGACGGATGCCAGCGCCCGGATCTCGGCCGACGAACTGCTTCGCCTCATCCGCGAGCCGTAAAGATACAACAAGGAAGCCACGATCAACAAGGGGTGAAGGGATGGCAGCAGATCCACATTTGCCCCTATTTTCCAACCACAAGGAGAAAAATCATGTGCAAGCGCTTGCAACTCGTTCTCAGCTGTGCCGCTGTCCTGCTCCTGAGCCTCGTTCCGGTCGTCCATTCGGCCGCGCCCCCGATCCAGACCCAGGCACCCGGTTTCTACCGGATGCAGCTGGGCCAATTTGAAATCACCGCCCTCTACGACGGGGCCATCGAACTGGACACCAAGCTGCTGCGACACGCCAAGGCCGCCGACCTTGACCGGCTACTGGCACGGATGTTTGTCGCCAATCCCAAGATGCAGACCGCAGTGAACGGGTATCTGATCAACACCGGCACCCACCTGGTGCTGGTCGATACCGGGGCCGCGAAACTCTTCGGCCCCTCGCTGGGATATATGCTGGAGAACTTGCGGGCCGCCGGCTATACCCCCGACCAGGTGGATACGGTGGTCATCACCCACCTGCACCCCGACCATATCGGCGGCCTCAACGACGGCAACGGTCAGCCGCTCTTCCCCAAGGCGACCATCTGGGTAGACCAGGCGGACCATGACTACTGGCTGTCGGAAAAGACAGCGGCAGCCGCACCTGCGGAGGCCCAGCCGTTTTTCAAGATGGCCCGCGACACCGCCGCCCCCTACCGGGCCGGCGACCGATGGCAGACCTTCACCGCCGGCAAGGAGCTGGCGCCCGGCATCCGGACGGTCAAGGCCAACGGCCATACCCCGGGGCATACCGCCTATGCGGTGACCTCGGCGGGAAAAAAGTTGCTCATCTGGGGTGATCTGGTCCATGCCCATGCGGTCCAGTTTGCCCGGCCGGGCGTGTCCATCGAGTTCGATGTGGATCAACAACAGGCCATCGCCACCCGCAAAAAAATCATGGCGGAGATGGCGGCCAGCAAAACCCTGGTGGCCGGGATGCACCTGCCCTTCCCCGGCATCGGCCACGTCCGCGCCGAGGGCAAGGGGAGCTATGCCTGGGTGCCGATTGAATATGGCCCGATGCCCAAACCAGCGGGGCAATAAAGCAAAGGGAAGAACCGAAAAACTGTATAATTGGCTTTTTTTCGCGGGATACTTTATCTGCGATCAATAGGCCGGGGAGGGAGTATGAAGTATTTGCTTGGGCTCGCCGATGGCCGGAATGAGCCGATCAAGGACCTGGATAATGCCAAGCGGGTCGTGCTGGTCGACAAGGACACGGTGGGGGCCGAGGATATCACCTTTGCCTACTGCAAGTTCGAGGCAAAGACCGCCACCCACAAAAAACACATCCACAAGGCCGCGGAGGAGGTCATCTACATCCTCTCGGGAAAAGGGATCAGCGGACTCGTCGACACGGAAGTGGAAATGACCCAAGGCGACACCATGTTCGTGCCCCGAGGCGCGGTTCACTGGTTTTACAATCCGTTCGACGCACCGGTTGAAATGCTCTTTGTCTACACCCGGTCGTCGTTGCAGTCAGCGGGATACCGGGTGGTGGAATGACAGGGGATGGAAACTTGGAAAGTTTTCCGGCCCCAAAATCCGCCTTGAGTGCGCTGAAGATATCCATGACCGCAGGCCTAACCTCGACCAGTGAAAAAATCTCCTTGATCCGATACACCTCTTGGCCAGCTTCTCGATTACTCGTTGCGACGCCTGGGCGCCAAGGACCAATTCGCCGCAGGTGATGACCGAAACCGCCTTGGGCTCCGCCACATGCTCCTTGAAATGCTTCAGCACGATGGGCTCGCCCTTAAGGACATAGATCAGGGTATCGGTATCGAGCAAATACATCACTGGACTTCCTCGAACCGGCGCCCCGATTTCCTGCTGCCCCGGATTTCCCGGACAATTTCCTCCGCTGGCCTGTCGTCCTTCCAGGTGGCGAAGAGGGCAAGAAAGTCTTCGGTGGCGTTGGTATGCCGCATTGACCGCGGCAGATGCTCTTTCAGGATGACGATCACCTGCTGGCTGATGGAGCGCTGTTCCCGTGCCGCCAGCCTGCCGAGGGCTTCATACAGTTGATCGTCCATCGATCGGACTTGTAGCGTTCTTTTCTTTGCCCTGCCAGCTTAGATTCCTCCCCTTCGTTCGGACAACCAAACAATACGGTTTAATGCATGTCATCGCCATCGATTATCATGCACGGCCTTGGCCAACCTCCGGCCACGACATAAAAAAGCCGCTTCCCGAAAGAGAAGCGGCTTTAACGCTAACTACACACCTTGCAAGGCTAAAACGGCCAGCCAGCCGTTAGCGGCTCAACTGTATCTTACCCCAGATGCTCCAAGGCAATCTTCAACATCCGACGCACCGGTTCGGCCGCTCCCCAGAGCAGCTGATCGCCGACGGAAAAGGCGCTGAGGTATTCGGGCCCCAGGTTCATCTTGCGCAGGCGGCCCACCGGGATATCGAGGGTGCCGGTGACCCGGGCCGGGGTCAGTTCTTTCAGGGTCTGTTCCTTGGTATTGGCCACCAGGTAGGCCCACTGGTTGTGACCGGCGATGGCCTGCTCGATCTCGGCCAGGGGGATATCTTTTTTCAGTTTGATGGTAAAGGCCTGGCTGTGGCAGCGCATGGCCCCGATGCGGACGCAGCAGCCGTCGATGGGGATCGTCTGGCCGGTACGGCCGAGAATCTTGTTGGTCTCGGTGACGCCCTTCCACTCCTCGCGGGTCTGGCCGTTCTCCATGAGCGTATCGATCCAGGGGATGAGGCTGCCGGCCAGCGGCGCGCCGAAGTTGGTGATCGGGAAGGCAGGGTTACGCAGAGTCTCGACCACGTTGCGGTCCAGCTCGAGGATGGCCGAGGGATGATCCAGCAGATTTTCGGCGTTCTCGCCGACCAGCCGCATCTGATCCACCAGCTCGCGCATGTTCTTGGCCCCGGCCCCGGAGGCGGCCTGGTAGGTCTGACTGGTGATCCACTCCACCCACCCCTGCTCGAACAGTCCGCCCAAGGCCATCAGCATCAGGGAAACCGTGCAGTTGCCGCCGATGTATTTCTTGATGCCCTTGGCCAGCCCCTGATCGATGACCTTGCGGTTCACCGGGTCAAGGACGATAATGCTATCCGCATCCAGACGCAGTTTCGAGGCGGCGTCGATCCAGTAGCCCTGCCAGCCCAGCTGCATCAATTGGGGATAGATCTCGGCGGTATAGCTGCCGCCCTGGCAACTGAGAATGATATCGAGCTCCTTGAGCAGGGCCGGATTGTTGGCGTCGAGCAGCTCATAGACCCTGCCGTCCACCGTCGGCCCCGCCTGGCCGGCCTGGGAGGTGGAAAAAAACCGGGGCTCGTAGCCGTTAAAATCCCCTTCCTGCCGCATCCGCTCCATGAGCACGGAACCAACCATGCCACGCCAGCCAACAATACCTACTTTTTTCATAGTTTCCTTCCGCTGTTGATCAAGGGTTGATCCAAACTTATTGAATACGAAAATATCTCTTCAACTCTTCGGCAATCACCGGGGCCACCGAATAGATCTGCAGGAGACCGTCGCTCTCCCGCCCCGGATAGGTATCGGCGCCAATGATGCAGCCGATGCCCTTTTCGACAAACCGTTCCCGAGCCCCTCCGGACAGCACCAGATGACTGGCCATGACCATCACCCCGATCGCCCCGGCCTGGTAGCAGCGGTCCACGGTCTGGAGCATGGAGCCGCCGGTGCGGATCATGTCGTCGCAGATGATCGCGGTCCGGCCCCGGACCGCGCCGGACAGCTGGCCGACGATGGTCTGGTCGACATCGTAGCGGTCCTTGTTGGCAGCGGTATGCGGGCAATCGAGCAGCCCGGCAAGCCGCGCCACCCGCTTACTGAAGCCGTAATCCGGCGACACCAGGACAATATTCTCCAGGTGCAGCTGCCGGATTTTCTCGGCGGCCACCCGTTCGGTCCAGAGGTGACGCGTACGGACCTCGCCGGTATGGGCGTGCATCACCGATTCCGAATGGAGATCGAGAAAGGCGACGTAATCGGGCCGGGCCCGGAAAATCTGCCGGGTTCGGGTGATGCCCTTGGGAATCTCGCCCGACTCCGGCTTGGCCCGCTCCATGGTGGAATAGCCCAGATAGGGGATGACCACGTTGACCGACAGAGCGTTCCAGTAGCGGGCGCCGGCGATCAGATCGATCAGTTCCTGGTGGGCGGTGTCATCCGGCGTATTAGCGATGATCACCAGGTCATGGCCGGCGATATCCCGGGG
>CAIMMA010000432.1 GCA_903842475.1 uncultured bacterium | reverse complement strand
CGTGGGTGACGCACCCCAAGGAGAAGCATCCGCTCATTGAAGAGGTCGATCGGGATTTCATTTTCCTGCTCAACGCCTACGACATCGAGCCGGGCAGTTACACCCCCAAGATCATGACCATGCTCGATTTTAACCTCTGGAGCTGGAACAGCCGCATCTTTCCGGGCATCGATTCGCTCAACGTTCGACTCAATGACAGGGTGCGGGTGCGGATTGGCAATCTGACCATGACCAACCATCCGATTCATCTTCATGGCCATGAATTTGAGGTGACCGGCACCGATGGCGGACCAGTACCATTGTCGGCCCGCTGGCCCGAGGTCACCACCGATATCGCCGTCGGCCAGATGCGGCAGATCGAGTTTGTCGCCGATGAGGAGGGTGACTGGGCCTTTCACTGCCACAAAAGCCATCACACCATGAATGCCATGGGGCATGACGTACCGACCATGATCGGCGTCGATCATCGGGGGCTGAGCAAGAAAATCTCCCAGCTCATCCCTGATTACATGGTAATGGGAGAGCGAGGCATGGCTGATATGGCAGAGATGGAGATGCCCCTGCCTGATAACACCGCGCCAATGATGACTGGGGAAGGGCCGTTCGGTTCTGTCGAAATGGGTGGGATGTTCAGTGTCGTCAAGGTGCGGGCCGACCAGAAGCCAAACGATTACGCAAATCCTGGATGGTTCAAGCACCCCAAGGGGACAAGAGCCTATCGGCATAAACAGAAAATGAGAGAGCCCGCCCGCTCCCGTTCTGCAGGTAGGCCGTCCATGCCGCGTATCCAGAAACCCGATACCGATGTCGAGGTGCAGGTTCGTAAGCCTACTCAACACTCAAACCATTAACCCCAGCTGAAGAGGACAGCATTATGATCTCGAGATCTATTCTTAATCTTTTTTTCTGCAGCGTGGTTTCAATGGCCGGCATGGCACTCGCCAGCGGCACCCAAACCACTGGACATGGCCACGACGATACAACAATTGGCCAGCCGGGTGAAGCTTCTCAGGTTAACCGGACTGTAGGTATTGAGATGGACGATTCGATGCGCTTCATCCCGGACCAACTCACCGTCAAGCAGGGTGAGACCATTAGATTCCAGGTAAAGAACATCGGCCAAAAAAAACATGAATTTGTCCTGGGGACTCAAAAGGAACTTGAGGAACATTATAAGCTGATGCAGAAATTTCCCGGAATGGAACATGACGATGCGAACATGATTAGCCTGGGGCCAGGTCAAACCGGGGACGTCATCTGGCATTTTTCCAAGACAGGGAAGGTCAGCTTCGCCTGTCTGTTGCCAGGGCACTATGATGCCGGGATGAAAGGAGAGATTAGGGTTTCAGCGGGCACGAGAAGGGGGCAGGGTTCAATGGTCGACGGTTCAACTGGCCACAACCATTAAGCGGGGATCTGTCCTGAAGAGGGTGTTGAATCGGCAAAAGAGCACCTCAATGTTGCCACTATTTTCAAAGGAGACCGTTTTGAAAACGAACAAAATTATCGCTACTATTACAACCTTTGCCTTTGCATCCATCCTGTCCGTTGGTGTTGTGGCCACGGCAGCAACGGGCAATGATTCGTCGATTAAGACGGCAACAACCCAAGCAGCCGATATGACACCTGGAGAGGTGCGCAAGATCGACAAACAGGCTGGGAAATTGACCCTCAAACACGAAAGAATCGCCAACCTGAACATGCCTCCGATGACCATGGTGTTCAGAGTGAAGGAGAAAAGCATGTTGAATGCCCTTCAGGTAGGCGACAGGATCCTCTTTAAAGCGGTTGATAAAAACGGTGTACTGACGATAACAGAAATCAAATAAGTTGAACCTCTGAAGGCTAACAACTGAACAAACGCCATTTTTGATTTTATCCCGTTTGCTGCCGAATTGCATGACCCGCTACGCCCTTGACTCTTGTTGATAATGCGAGAGAGTAACATGTTTCTTGCTATACCTTGCTCGGTTTACCGCGTAGATTCTTGCTTTATGACCATTCGAGCCACCTGATGTTTTCATCAGAACTTGGAAATCAACCGAGGTTACGACATGGTTAGATCATACATTGTTGCCATGTCGCTGAGTCTGGGGGGATGGTGTCACCCGATACGTTGGTGCGGCTGGGGGGCGGATTTGCTAAAAATCAGACGCTGTTTCTTGCTGCAATGGCTCTTGCCGTCCTTTTTATTGCCCGCGGCACCTCGCTGGTTCGACACCCGGAACTGCGAAGCGATGGCCGCTGCAGCCAGACGGGATTGCTGATTGCGGGCCTTGGCCGCCTGCCGGCCATGTCGCTCATCCTCGCCAGCAGATTCACGTTGGTACTCATTCTGCCCACCGCTCTGCTGGTCTCCGCTGGGTTTGCCTTCAACGAGATTTTTCTGTACTGGTTTCCCAATTTCGGCTTTGCCTTTCTACTGCTGGCCGCCATTGCCCTGCTCCATCTGGCAGGCGAACGGTTTGCTCTCGCAGTCCAACCATTCCTTGTAACCATTTGTCTTGGTTGCCTTTTGCTGCTCTGCCTTGCCGGCCTGGGTGGACCCGCCAGCAGCAAACCCGTCTCGGTGGATACAGGCATCAGCTTCACCCCGGAAGTGATGGGCGGCGCACTGCTGCTTTTTCTGGGTACCGATTACATCACCCCCGGACGAAACCGTGACTCTCGGGGGCCATCTATGGCAGCACTCGGCTGCGCCTTGTTGCTCTTCGTCTTCTGGGCCATGCTGTCGCTGCAATATGTTGGGCAGGTGCGGCTGTCGGAGTCAACCGTTCCGCATCTGCTGGCCGCCAGAGAGGTGTGGGGCCAAACAGGACGGGTGCTGATGGGCTGCATCATTATCTGCGGCAGTTGCGCCGCGGTCAACAGCCTGTTTCATCTTGCCAGCCGATCGCTGGCCAGCCTCGCTGAACGAGGGCTGCTGCCCGGTCACCCCCGGGGAGCGTTCAGGCGACGACGCTTTATCCTGCTCTTTGTTGTGCTGATCGGCGGACTGATGGCCGGGGGCTTGGCCGGACACTCCATCATTGAAGTGTATATTCAGGCGACCCTGCTCCTCTGGCTGCTGATGTTTGCGATGCTCTGTCTTGCTGCCGGCAGAATTCTGATGCGTCGGGCTGTTCCGCATTCAAGGCAAGGCTTGGCCCTTGCCGCGGTGCTCACGGCCGCCGCCATTTTCCTGGCGCTGCGTCACGATCAGGCCATGGTCCTTATCCGTTTCACCCTGCTAATCCTGGCTGCTACCACCGGATTGAGTCTCTCCTGGTTATGGAAGCGGCCAGCCCATGAGATAATCAACTCCCACCACCAACCATAAGGAGGAACACCATGAAGAAACTGCTACTCTTTCTTGTCAGTATCATCTGTTTCACAGCCCTACCCGCCCTGGCCGGAGGCGTCAAGCTGATGACCACCACCGAACTCAAGAATATGCTTGGTTCTAAGGAGTTGGTCATTCTTGATGTACGCTCGGGGCGGGATT
>CAIMMA010000431.1 GCA_903842475.1 uncultured bacterium | reverse complement strand
CTCCCTGGAACTGACCGCGGAATGTGCGGTTTCCGCGCGCGGACTCGGAGATGTGTACATCTACGGCGAGCATTTTGCGACCCCTGAGGAGGGCACCCGACTGGCGCAGGTTCGCGCCGATGAACTCAAATGCCGAGCCAAGACCTTTCATGGGGAGAGCCTGATTCCCTGCCTGCGACCGGGATATCTGTTTTCGCTCGCTGGGCATAACCGCGCTGACTTCAACACCACCTACCTCACCACGGAGATAACCCATCACGGTGACCAGGCCTTCATGCTGTCGGCGGGACTGAGCCCCACGCTCTCCGACCGCGAAGGATCGCCCTACTACCGCAACAGTTTCTCGGCAATCACCTCGGACTGCCAGTTCCGCCCGGAACGGATTACCAGCAAGGCCCGGATTCCCGGCACGCTCAACGCCCACATCGACGCCGAGGGCAGCGGTCAATACGCCGAGGTCGACGACCAGGGGCGCTACAAGGTTATCCTCCCTTTTGATCTGAACAGTACCATGGGCGGCAAGGCTTCTTCCTGGCTGCGCATGGCCCAGCCCTATGCCGGCGAAAACCACGGCATGCACTTCCCGTTGCACAAGGGCACCGAGGTGCTGCTGACCTTTATTGACGGCGACCCGGACCGCCCGATCATCGCCGCTGCCGTGCCCAACCCGATCACCCCCAGCCCGATAACCTCGTCAAACTGCACCCAGAGCCAAGTCACCACCGCCGGGGGGAATAAACTTCATTTTGAGGATCAGCAAGGCCGTGAGCGGATTGTGATGCAAACGCCGAACAGCAACAGCATGTTCAGGGTCGGTGCTCAGAAAACTGCAGCGCAGGCTCCCTCGAGCACCACTTCCACGGACCCCTCCCCGACGCTTCAGAGCCTTCAGAATCAAATCAATACACTTGACGGAATCTTATTGAGCACCCAAGGGACTTTTTACAAGGAGTCCACCATGTATAATACATTGACCTTGGGGGAAGAGATGAACATCACAGTTGGCTCGACCTACAATCTGACGGCCGGCACGGAAACAAACATTTCGGTGGCTGCGGAAGTGGATCTCTTCCTGGGGATGCAGGTTGAATGTTCCATTGCCAGCCATGTGGAATGGTATGAAGGCAATTGGTACACCAACTGCAAAGAAAACGAGCTGGTCGGCAGAAATAAAGTCGAGATTAAGGCCGGAGGGACATCCGTCGTGCTCAACAGTTTAATGGCCGCTATTGCTGCCCTGGCCGTAGTCGACGCAGCCGTTGTGGCAGGCGTAGGTTTTGGTGACTCTGGGTTGGTTGTTGACGAAACGAATGCAAACGATCCGAACGAGTCAAATCAAAACTGGTTTGCAGGTTTCTCCGACAGTGCTTATCTAGCTGCTTTAGTCTTACTGGATGCCGCTATCATAGCAAATAATGCTGTGCCATTTTCCTCTGAAATAGTGATGGATAAAAATGAAATTAAGCTGCAAACACCCTATGTGCTGCTTGAAACTAAAATTGGTCCTTTAGCCGCCGCCGCCGCCGCTGCCGCCACTGTCGCTAGCGATGCTGGCAATAATCTCGAAGTTGCCAAAGGCGTCTTGAAAGACAGCATTGCCCATTTACCCGAAGGAATGGGCCCCGAAAGTGCGTTTGGAAACGTGGGCGTGGAGCTTGCGATGGAAGGTGTCGAAGCCGCCAATAAAGCTTCCGCCGCTGCCGCCGCCGCTTTGGCCAAGGAGGCTGAGGGAGATATAAACATTCAGGCATTTAGAAGTATT
>CAIMMA010000430.1 GCA_903842475.1 uncultured bacterium | reverse complement strand
GTCAATGCGTGGATTCGCACGGCTGGCGCCTTCGACGCGATCGTCGATTTTGATCAGGTGGTCCGCGACCCCGCCCATCCCGAGCGCTTTTGGCCCGCCGTTGACAGCGGCGACCAGTTGCACCCAAGCGATGCCGGGTACGCCGCCATGGCGGCATCGCTCGACCTACGCTTGTTCAGCATGAACCAATAAGGGACACGTTCCCAACCCACCGAAACCCGATAGATACACCCATTGCGCCGGTATTCATCGACCGCCCGTTAGTCTCATGGACGAACGTTGCCGCCAGCGTAGCAGCGCCATACCGACGACCAGGCTCGCCAGCCAGACCAGCCGGCTTTGATATCGGTCGTGGGGATTGGAGAGCACCCCGCAGATAAAGGCATTGCCCAGGAGCGCCAGCAGAACAAAGAGTGCCAACCCCGCCAGATCACGTTGGGCGGTGCGGGTGCCCCAGCCCACGATCACCAGCAACCCCAATATCGACAAGTACGCCACCGGAACATGCACCTTGTTCAAGGCATCGAACACCGGCTGGGTGAGCTCATCCTGCTGCTGACGGGAGTCATTGAACGGTTTGGCGGTGTCAGCGAGGAGTTTGCCGATGAGGCCACGGGTGTCGAGATGCATTGCAACCAAACCATCGCCGGTTGCGACCTGCACCATCTGCTGGGCAGTGGAACGCAGGGAGGTCCAGGCCAGCATGCCCGGATAAGCGGTAATGGAGGCTCGGGTAAGGTATTGCAACTCGGCATCGGCAGCCCCTGTCCAGCCACCGATTTCGCGAAAGGGTGAACCGCCGTTCCAAAGAAATTCATCGGCGGTCGTGGGCAGGCGATCCTGGAGTGCGCAAAGCTTGACACCAGGCGCGGGGCAATGTTCGGCCAGCCAGCGCTGGGCGAGACCATCCTGAACCAGACGCCCGAACAAGAACGCCGGACCGCCGGGCGTATATCCAGCCTTACCCGTCAGGGCCAGGTGCAGCATGGGCATCAAGATCAGGCTAAGCACGACCACGGCTACCGGCGGCAGGACAGACACCGGCAGGGGCCATCGCTTGTTAAGCGAGAGCATCCATGCGGCAAGGAGGACCGTGATCAAACCCAAGCCTAAGGCCATGCAGGACATATGTGA
This sequence comes from uncultured bacterium, assembly GCA_903842475.1. GTDB lineage: Bacteria > Desulfobacterota > Desulfobulbia > Desulfobulbales > Desulfobulbaceae > Desulfobulbus. Next base: position 3,940 of record CAIMMA010000430.1, on the reverse strand, counting down.
AAGCAAGCCGAGCAAGGCCAGCGCCGCCAACCCTGCTTGTTCGATTCGCCCTAACCGGTGCCTGCGGAACCCCAGAAGCCAGAGACTCAGAACCATCAAGGGCACGAGAATATCGGGCATCAATTGCCCGGTGTACCAGGCGCTTCCGGTCAGACACGCCAAACCTATGCAAAAGGAGGAGGTCGCCAGTGGTCCGGCGGCAAAGTCATGGCAGCGGAGCATAAGATGGATCAGCCACAGGGTGCACAGCGATTGCACCAGGACCGGCCCCCAGAAGGATGCCCAGCCAAGGGAAGTGCTCCAGAGAAAAAGTCCGTAAAAGAGCGAGCGCCCCGGAACGAGCTGCATCCGTTGCACCGCTTCAATATAGCCGCAAGTGTCGAAAAAGGTCAGGGCATACCCGTTCCACAGGGCGGGTGAGAGTAGAACCCCCAGACTGCACACCAAGCAGAGGAGCCAAGCGCCGCCGGTTTTCATCCAAGCGAGGAAGCCTGTGGCGGAGAGGGAAAACATGGAGGCGAAAGAGGTAGAGGTCTCGGTTGTCATGGTCTCTTTTCTTGGTTATTGCCCAAAAGGGCGCGTTTTAAAAAGTGATCCTGGTTTTATGAGCTAGCGAACGTATCGCAGGCACAGGCGTTGCCTTTAAGTATGGGGCCTTGGCAGGGCGGCCATGCTCGCGGCATGTTACGCCTTGGTTCGATACAGCAATGCAGCGATGGCCACGGTGCAGGGGGCGACGACAATCACCCCGAAACTCCCCACCAGTATATTGAGCACCTCGGCCGTGACAAAGGGGGCGTTGAGCAAATTGGCCGGGGGCAGGCCTTTGGCGAGAAAGACCATGAACATGGTGATGTGACTGCCGGAGTAGGCGAGCAGCAGGGTGGTGGTCATGGTGCCGGTGACCGCCCGACCGACCCGCAGGCCAGAGCGCATGTGGTCGAAAAGTCCAATGTCGGGCTGCTGGAACTTGATTTCATCCATGGTGGCGGCAATGTCCATGGCCAGATCCATGACCGCCCCGGAACAGGCGATGAAGACGCTGGCAATGAAAATATCGGTGAGATTCAAATCATAATAGCCCGAATACAGCAGCATTTCGGCAAAGGGTCGAACCGCGCCGTGCAGCCGGAACAGGTGGGTAAAGAGCGTGGCCAGACCGCAGGTGAGCAGGATGCCCAGCATCGAACCGGCGAAGGTGGCCACGCCCCGCCGAGTGAGCCCCCCCACGGAAAAACAGATGGCGCCGGTCAACAGGGTGACAATCCCCAGCCCGGTGGGCAAAGGCGGATAGCCCAGCAGCAGTAGTGGAAAAAAGAGCTTCCACAGCACCAGGGCGGCGAAAATAAAGGAAAGTCCCGCCTTGAGGCCGGTAACCCCGGCGACCGCGACCAGCAGGAGGGCAAAAAGGCCCATGAGAAAAAGCATCAGCCCCAATCGGTAGGAACCGCGGGCGACGGCGTTCACCGGTGTACCGTCCGGGGCGCCGTATTCGACCAGAATGGTGGTGCCCGCCTCATAGAATTCATCGAGTTCCATCTTGCCGGTGAGCATGTTGACCACGTCGAGTCGCTGGCCCTCGTGCGGCCCGGAGAGCAGCTGAACACTCAGGGACTGGATGTTGGTTTTGACGATCAGGTTGGTCCGCACCTTCGAATTATCGACATCGGTGATCAGGGCACGGCAGCGGAGGCCGCTCGGTGCCCGGGGAACATGGGCAATATCGAGGAACAGCAGTGCGGTGCAGAGCAGGAAAAGAATCAGGGAGAAGAGCAGTTCGCGGCGATAGGGGTACATGGACACGCAGAGAAAGGAAAGACCCCTGGCACCGCCGAAAGGGCAGCGCCAGGGGTTCGGCGGATTGGATTCCAAGGGTGGCAATCTCAGTTAACGGCTGCCATCTTTTTTTCTACCGGCAACGGCTGCCAGATGCCCATGGAACGGGCTATCTGCTTGGCGATGTCGGTATTGTCATAAAAACCGGCAAAACGCTTCGCTTCGGGCCCGATGGCAAAAACCGGCACCGGCACGCCGGTATGGGAATAGGAGGTCCAGCCGATGCTGGAAACTTCATTGAGCAGGTGGGTGATGGTGACTGCGATGGGCTCATAGCCGCCGTAGAGCAGTTTGCTTTCCGGGTCATTCTTATCATAACCGATGATTGATTTATCAAAGGCGTCCTCGAGTTTTTTCTTTTGGAAGCTGTTCAGGCATATTTTTTTGCTGTCCGACGTACAGGCGGCGGCATCCTCATTTAAATTAAGACCAAAGGCCTTGTGCATCAACGCAAGCATGGCATCGTCACTTGCCAAATTGTTGTCTGTGTTGGCATACGTCTTGGGGTCATATTTGCTTTTGATGGCCTGCCACTCTTTGCTCAAACCAAACGCTGTGAAGCTCATGGTCTGGCCAAGCAGCCGGTCGTAATAGGCGGAGTATCCCGTGGTGGCGTGGCCGACGGTCATCCCGCCGGTCTCATGGTCGCCGGTGACCACGATCAGGGTCTGGCTCGGGTATTTCCGGTAGAATTCAAGCGCGACACCGACGGCATCGTCAAAATCCAGGGTGTCGCCGATGGTGGCCATGGCATCGTTGGCATGGCAGGCCCAGTCAATCTTGCCGCCTTCCACCATCAGGAAAAAGCCCTCGTCACGGTTGGCCCACCCACCTTGTCTGCTGTCTTTTTTTCTGGTGAACAACGAATCAATGGCCACCTCGGTCATCTCGGCCAACGACAGGTTGGTATCCGGGCGATCGATGGCATAGGGCATGGCAGCGGCGTCCTGCAGAGAGGGATTGATGCAGACCACCTTGCTTTTAGGGCTCTGTTTCAGGGCAAGAATGGATTCCCGATCATTAAGAATGGTGTAACCGTCCGCCTGCATCGTGGCTTTGACAGTTTCTCCTTCAGAAGCCGCCAAGCCGCCGCCGCCGAAGAAATCGTATCCTGAGGCCGCCATCTGTTTGGCAATGGTGTTCATGTCGCTCCGACTGGGGACGTTGGCGTAATAGGCCGCCGGGGTGGCGTGATCCAAGGAAACGCTGGAAATAATTCCGACCCGTTTGCCCTGTTCAGCGGCCAGTTCGGCAACACTTTTGTAGCGTATCTTTTTAGTCGCATCCATGCCGATAACACCGCTCATGGTTTTGACGCCACTGGCAAAGGCCGTGCCCGCAGAGGCGGAATCGGTCATCAGGGCATGGGCATCATAGGTGGTCTGCATCCCCAGCACCGGCAGTTTACTCATATTCAAACGATTTTCAGATTTCATCAGATCGGAGGCCAGGGTGGCTGATCCGCCGTTCTTGGTGGTCAGATAGGCCTCGGTGGCCTGAATCTGTGCATTTGACATACCGTCTCCCAAAAAAAAGAAGACATACTTGGGCGCCTCGGCCCAAACCGCGGTCGACGCTAAGGTCACCGCCGCAAATGCTGCGAAACAGAGCATCCTTTTTGCTTTCATCGTTCCCTCCCTTTCATATTTTTTGCGCACACCTCAAAACAATCGTAACCGACCGATACAATGATCGGTCCCCAAAACACCGGATTAACGGTAACCCGCCAGTATATCGCAGGGTTTGGGCAAAGATACCGAGTGATTGTTAGGATGTGATTATTGTCCCGACAGGTCTCCGTTACTATTGCGACAACGTGGCGAGTAAGCCAGACGGGTCTGATGAGAAATTGACGCTTTCCTGGCCTAGATATAACAAAGGGTTTGTAATTTGCTGATCAGATCATCATCCCGTTCAGCATTAACCCACCAGGTGCTCATGACCATTCCTTTCCCACCGGGCCCACCGTTGCATTCCGAGCAGGCGCTTGCCGATCAGGCCCTCCATTTCCGGCGGCAGATCCTCCAGGGTTTGGAGCACCAACCGTTCTCCGGCATCGACACCACCGTTGGTGTGGAGAACGAGTTCCAAGTGGCGGTCGAGG
>CAIMMA010000429.1 GCA_903842475.1 uncultured bacterium | reverse complement strand
TCCCCCTGGGCGGTGACAATGATACCGAGATCGGTACGGTCGAAAACAGCCTGGGTACGAGCAATGCGCATCGCCCCCAGGGCCCCGACGTCATCGATGCCGGCGGTGTCAATAAACAGTACCGGACCCAGCGGCAGCAATTCCATCGGTTTTTCAACCGGATCGGTGGTGGTCCCGGCGACGCTGGATACAATGGCCGCCTGCTGACGGGTGATGGCGTTAAGCAGGCTCGACTTGCCGACATTGCGGCGACCGAAGATGCCGATATGCAGGCGCAGGCCTTTCGATGCGGTTTGCGACATTTTTTTATATCTTCTTATTTATTTGGGGGTTGGAGAAGGAACAAAACCCAGACGGCAGACAGCGGTCGCGCTGGTGAGCTGGTCGAACTGTTCCCCGGTGATGCCATATCTGGCGAGGGCCAACGCACGGACACTTTCGCCGGTTCGGTCGGCGAGCAAGGCGATTTCGCCGGCACGTTCGTGGCCAAGAATCGGCAGTAGGGCCGTCACCGCTGCGGTCGAATTCAATACTTGGGCGCGGCACCGCTGTTCATCCACCTCAATGCCGACAACGCAGTAACGACATAAGATATCGTCGGCACGGGTCAGCAGCTCAAGGTTATCGAGCAAATTCATCGCCACCAGCGGCAGGAAGGGATTGAGTTCCAGGCAGCCGGAAGCGCAGGACAGGGTCAGGGCGGCATCGTTGCCGATCACCTGCATGGCGGCCTGGCTAACCGCCTCGGGGATGACCGGATTGACCTTGCCCGGCATGATCGAGGAGCCGGCCTGCCGACGGGGCAGTCGGATTTCCGCCAACCCGGCGTCAGGGCCTGAGCTGAGCAGGCGGAGATCGGAACACATTTTGAGCAGATTGACCGCGTGGGCCTTGAGGATGCCAGAAACTTCGACCAGATCATCGGTATTTTGGGTGGCATCGACCAGGTTTTCCGCCCGAGCCAGGCCGAGACCGGTGATTTCGCGCAGCGTTTCGGTCACCTCGAAAATATAGCGCCGGGGCGCAGCCAACCCTGTGCCGACCGCGGTCCCGCCGAGATTGACCACGCGGAGACGTTCATGGCACTTGGCAATGCGCCAGCGATCGCGGTTAATGGCCTCGGCGTAGGCTCCGAAGCCACGGCCGGCGGTGATCAGCACCGCATCCTGCAGTTCGGTCCGGGCTACCTTGACCACATGGGCCCATTGCTGCTCCTGCAATTGCAAAGATTCCTGCAGGGCGACGATTTTTTGTTCAAGGTGTTTAAGTAGAGAGAGTGCGGCAATGCGCAGGGCGGTCGGAAAGACATCGTTGGTCGATTGATGGCGGTTCAAGTCATCCAAGGGGCTGATCCGTTCATAATCACCCTTGCAATAGCCCAATAATTCCAGGGCACGATTGGCCAGCACCTCCTTGACGTTCATATTGGCACTGGTACCGGCACCGCCCTGCATGGCATCGACCACCACCGCCGAAACCAGGCCGCCTTCGGCCATTTCCCGGCAGGCATTGAGGATGGCTTCGGCCTTGGGAATATCGGCCGCCCAACTGCCCAGTCGCCGGTTGGTCAGGGCGGCGGCCAGTTTGACTTGGCCCAGGGCCCGAATCAGCATCGGATGGAGCGGCCTGCCGGTCAAAGGGAAGTTGCCGAGGGCGCGGAGGGTGTGAATACCCCAAAGTGCATCGGCAGGGATAGCGCACTCACCGAGCACGTCCGTTTCCATTCGGGTTTCCGCCATACGATTCACGTAACCGTGGGTAAAAGGGAGAGGAATGAACTCCAGCAACAACCATAGTGCACATGGTAAGGATGACCGGGATGATGGCCAAGTGCGAAAGTCTGCACCGACCAAATAACCAAACCGGGTTCGTCCCAGCCCGCCGTGCGTCCAGCCAATCATTCGACCGGACTCCGGTATCGGCTCAATACCGGAGTCCAGGTAGCACATTCGGGAGCAAGGAAGCGCTGGTCGAAATCATACCCATGCACCGCCAGGTGGACATCCGTCCTGGGATGCGTGGTCAAAAAATACTTCCGCAGCACAACGACCTGTCGCGAGAGCCGCCATGCCACGAAAGTAGAAAAGAAGGAGCACCGTACCGCAAAAAACAGCCACTCCCGCCGCTAACAGGGAAACAGACAGCGGGAGCAGCTGGAAGCCCCACAACTAGCAAGCGTTTGTCGACGCCGGAATTGTTTTCAGAGCCAATTCGGCATGCATAGCTTCGATCACTGTCTCAAGCGTCGCATGGCTGATGATAGTCTCACCAATAGCGACATTGGGCCCCTCGCCGCAAAGCTCGAAGCAGAAAGACGCCTGCACCTGTACCTTGTCGGTTAAGTCGTTGGCCTCGACGTGTTTCATCAAGCCCTGGATGATCGCCTGCGAATTGCGCAGGAAACAGCCGGTACCGGCGCAGACCCGCACGGTCAGCAGGCCATCGCCGGACTCCTGGGCCTTCGCGAGTGCAATATCCTCCCCGCTGGTCCGGCGGCGGTGATGATAATGGGTATGGAGCAACCGATGCGAGTCGCGGCTGCCGGGCTCGCCCAGGTATTTCTGATAGCACTCGTTGACGAAGTGATTCTCCTGGGAACAGTGGAGATCGAGCAAACGATCGGTATTATACAGCCACTCGGTGCGGACTCGACGCCGTTCGATGATGTCGCGGGACACCGGCTGGCCGGCACCGCCGATACAACCGCCGGGACAGGCCATGACCTCAACCAGATCAACGCTAAGCGAGCCGTCGAGAATCCGGTGCATC
>CAIMMA010000428.1 GCA_903842475.1 uncultured bacterium | reverse complement strand
GCCAGCGCCGGGCATCGGCTGTCTCCGTCGGCGGCAGGATGGACCCGGCCCCCAGGGGCTGCCAGAGGGCGGCGATGCCCTCGGCCAGGGCCGCCGGGCTGGTGCCGGGCAGGCGCAGTACCGCCGGAGCGACATCGTCGAAGATGGCCAGCGGGGTCACGGCCACCGGCCGACCGGTGGCCAGACCGGAGCGGACGGCGGCACTGGAGGATTCACCGGTCTGCTGGTAGGGGAAGACAATCAGGTCGCACTCCTCCAGCAGGGCCAGGCTGCGGCTGTCCTCGAGGAAATCGGTGATGAGCTCACAATGGTCCTCAAGCCCCAGCTGGCGGATCAGTCGGCGGGCGGTGGCTCTTATTTCGGACGACTCGACCACCGGGTATTGGGCGTTGACCATGCGCAGATCAATCTCCATCCCCTGGTCGCGGAGCAGGGCCTGGGCCTCGATCAGTTCAAGCAGGCCCTTGTGGGGAAGAAAAAAACCATAGGAGCCAAGAAGACGGCGGCCGCCGCCACTTGTACTGGTCCCTGCCCCGGCCGGACGGACCGGCTGGTAATCGAGGATGCCGTGGGGAAAGAGACAGACGTTGTCCACCAGGCCGAGGTCCTTGAGGCGATTGAGGTCGGCTACCGCATGGACCAGGAGACGATGGCAGCGCCTGAGCACAGGAACCAGCAGGGCCAGCCGCTTGTCGGCGTCATCGGGAGGGTCGCAGGTGGCGTGCAGGGTCAAAAGAAGGAGGCGGCCGGCGGCCAGCTGGCTTTCGAGGAAACGGGTCAGGGCCTTGAAGTCATAAAAATAGTAGTTGAACTGGATGACCAGGGTATCAAGGCCGGTTTGGTCGACGGCTGCAGCCAGGCGTTCCAGGCTGTCGTCGACGGGCTGCCAGCAGCGGATCACCCGGTCCGTGTCCTCGGCCACCGCCTGCTGGCCGGCCAGGTCGGCGGCCAGAACCATAACCGGGGCAGGGATGGCCTTGATCAGATGGTTGGAATACCCGGCGATGCCGCAGCGAGTGTTCCAGGTGGTGAGCCAACCGATGCGAGGCTCGACCGGAGGGTGGGGCTCGGACCAGCAGCGGGCGGCCGTAACCAGCCGCTGGGCGGCATGGCGCCAGGTGAACCCGGCCAGCAGGGCCTCCCGGCCGGCCTCGCTGCGGGCACGGCGCTGCTCCTCGGGAGCGGCATAGACCGCGCGAAGGCATTGCCCCAGATGGTTGACATCGGCCTCGGCCCAGACGCTGTCGAAGAGCTCAAAATGGCTGCGGGCCGGGGTAAAGCGATAATCGACCAACCAGGCGGTGCGCTCGTTGCAGAAGTCCAACTGCCCGCCCCACCCGGTGGTCACCACCGCCAGACCGGAGAGCAGGGCCTCGGCCATAGGCAGGCCGAAGCCTTCGGCCCGACTGGGGGCCACCAGTACCTGGCACTGCTGGTATAGGGCCTTGAGGCGGGCCTCGGAGAGGTCCTCCTCAATAACCAGGACCTCGGGGAAATCGGGACGAGCGACCCGAGCCGCAGCCAACCAGCGATGGATCTCGTTATGGGGATTGCTGAAGGTCTTGATCACCAGGGTGACATCGTCGGCACCGGTGAAGGCCTGACCATAGGCAGCCAGGAGGAGGTCAGCCCCCTTGCGCGGAAAGCAAGACGACACATGCAAGAAGCGGAAACCGCGGGCTTCAACCCGATAGCTCGGGTCCGGTTCGATCCGCTGCCAGTGATCGATCCCGCAGCCGGAGACGGCCAGG
>CAIMMA010000427.1 GCA_903842475.1 uncultured bacterium | reverse complement strand
TGCTTGCCGACAAGCGCCTGGCCGTGAGTTTCGAAGATGTCACCGAACGGGTCAATGCCAAAAAAGCCCAGCTGGAATCACGGCAGTTCGTCTTGGCGGTGATGAATTCGCTGGCTTCCCATGTCTGCGTGATTAATGAAGAAGGAACGATTATCTCCGTCAATGAAGCCTGGCGCACCTTCGCCGCGGCTAATCCGCCCATTCGAGGCAATATTGACGAAGGCGCTAATTATTTCACCATCTGCGATCAGGCCGAGGGCGCGGATTCGGAGACGGCACAAGCGTTTGCCGCCGGTATTCGCGGCGTTTTGCAAGGCCGGATCGATCAGTTCAGCCTGGAGTATCCCTGTCATTCACAAGAAGAACAGCGCTGGTTTCTTGGCCGGGTAACCCGCTTGACGGGCTATGAAAACATCCATGCGGTGGTGGTCCACGAAAACATCACCGAGCGCGAAAGGATGCGTCTGGAGCGCGAGAACAGCGATCGTCAATACCGCAATCTTTTCGAAACCATGGCCCAAGGGGTGGTGTATCAGGATCGTGAAGGCCGGATTATTTCGGCTAATCCGGCCGCCGAGCGCATTTTAGGGCTGACCGGAGACCAGTTGCGGAATGTAACCTCCATGGACCCCCGCTGGCGGGCGGTTGACGAACAAGGGGAAATTCTGCCCGGAGACCTGCATCCGGCGATGGTCGCCCTGCGGACCGGGGCACCGGTTTTCGGGTTTATCATGGGGGTGCAGAGTCCGAAATTTGCCGCTCTCCGGTGGATTCTGGTCAACGCCATCCCCCAGTTTCACCGGGGAGAGGTCAACCCCTATCAGGTGTATACCACTTTTGAGGATATCACCGAGCGTTGTCGTCTGTTCGGCGACCCCGACAGGCCGGGGGGTGCCTGATCGGCCTTGGCTATTGAGCGCGGCAGCCGTATGGCTGGGCGGCCTGGCTTTGGTACCCTGTAACCTACCCCCGGAGAACGGGAGCACCCTTATCAATCTCTGACGCAAGACCCATGACTGACTACAAAAATACAGACCTTGAGAACCTGCGCAGGCGGTCTGACGCCCTGCTTGAATCCGCTGCGGATGCATTCGGCCAACCGCCGGTGGAAGATTATAACCAGGTCATCCATGAACTGCGGGTGCAACAGATAGAACTGGAATTGCAGAACGAGGAATTACGGAGCACCCAGAGCGCCCTGGAGGAAAGCCGTGCCCGGTACATGCAGCTCTATCACCACGCGCCGGTGGGATATGTCGTGCTTGATCATTCCGGCATCATCAGCGAGGCCAACGCCACCTTTGCAGGGATGGTCAACCGCGATCGTCCGCAGCTGCTCGGTAAACCTTTTTCTGCATGTATCCTGGCTGATGACCGTCCGGTTTTCCTGGCCCGTGCCAAGGGTTTTTTCAAACATCCTGCTGAAAAGTATTTTGAGCTTCGGATCGGCAACGCCACCACTTCGACTCGTTATGTCAGCCTGCGAGCAACTCCAGGCCGCCGCCCCGAGGACGGTCAGTCGTCCCACCCCATGGAACTGCTGCTTACCGTCACAGACATCTCCGACCGGAAAAGAGCCGAAGAGGCCTTGCGGGCTTCGGAACAGTTCGCTCGCTCAACCGTGGATGCACTGGCCGCCCATATCGCCATCCTGGATGCGACCGGTTGTATTGTTGCCGTTAATCGTGCCTGGAGGGATTTTGGCCACGCCAATCAAGCCGACCCTGATGCGATCAACGAAGGCGCCAACTACCTTGCCGTGTGCCGGGAGGTGCAAGGGCGCGAGGCAGAAAACGCCGGGGTGTTTGCCGCCGGGATTTCGGCTGTTATCAAAGGGGAGCGGGATGGTTTTTCCCAGGAGTATGCCTGTCACGGGCCGACGGAAAACAGATGGTTCGTTGGCCGGGTCAGCCGCTTCCCCAATGGCGAGGTGGTTCGAGTCGTGGTCGCTCATGAGAACATTACCGAGCGCAGGCAGCTAGAAAACACAAATTTGCTGCTGCAACGACAGGTCAGCCAGATGGAGAAAGAGGAAAGTCTGGGCCGCATGGCTGGGGCTATTGCCCATCATTTCAACAATCTTTTGACCGCGGTTATAGGAAATGTTGAATTGGCGTTGGACGATGTGCCTCGGGGGCACGGGCTGGGCAGGATGCTGACGGCAGCTTTGAGCGGGGCAAACAGGGCTGCGGAGATAAGCGGCAAGATGCTGACCTATCTCGGCTTGAATTCAATGAAAAGAGAACTGCTCGATCTCAGCGTAATCTGCCGCCAAAGTCTGCCCATGCTGCAGATGATTACGCCGGGAGGCGTCTCGATGCATGTCGATTTTCCCGCCTCCGGCCCGGTAGTCCTTGCCGACCTCAGCCAAATGCAACTGCTGCTCACCAATCTGGTGGAAAATGGCTGGGAAGCCTGTGAGGGAAAAGACGGCATCCTTCATCTGGCGATCAAAACGGTCGACGCCGCGGACATTGTCAGTGAGCACCGCTTTCCCCTTGCCTGGCAGCCGCAAACCGAGAGATACGGTTGCCTGCAGGTGCGGGATAATGGCAGCGGTATTCACAGCGACCATCTCGGAAAAATCTTCGAGCCGTTTTTTTCGAGCAAATTTACCGGTCGGGGCATGGGGTTAGCACTGGTGCAGGGTATTCTCAAGGCGCACAACAGTTGTATAACCGTGGAAAGCAGGCCTGGAAGCGGTACGACCTTTCGAGTGTATTTCCCTGTCCAGGGTTGACCATTTTGCAGAAAGCGGACCAGGCTGCCACCGGCCAAAAAGATTGGGTTGCCGCTGTGCGACCGATTTTTGCTTTCCAGAATGCGCCTTCCTTAATCCCGTAAACGGAGAACAAAGTATGCAGATCCTTGAATCCCGCAAACTTGAGGCCC
>CAIMMA010000426.1 GCA_903842475.1 uncultured bacterium | reverse complement strand
GAGGACCTCCCCCAGCAGGTTGAACCGCAGCAAGGCGTCCCGGTTGATTTTGAGCAGACCGTCCACGGTTGCAGTGAGGGTTGCCTTGCCTTCGACGATTTCCGGCGAATACTCGACACCGGTTCCGGATAAGGCCTCGGCCATCAGCAGGGCCGCTTCGTTCTCGTGGATCTCTTCGGGGCCAAGGTGGAGCACATAGATGTGTTCCTTGCCGAGACGCCGGAGATGATCGATATCCTCATTCCTGATGATGTGCCCCTTTCTGAACGCCCGTCCCTTAAAGCTATCCTTGACGATTTCGGTGATGTCGTGGGGCAGGATCATGCCCACCGCCTGTTCCACCGGCACGGTTGCCTGCGCTGTCATCTGTGTCATGGGTGTCTGTTGACCTCTGGTGATAAAAAAATTTTAATCTGTGATTCTAGCGGATTGGCGCTGCTCGCCCGGAGGTTGCAGGCCACCGGCCGCACTGATCCGGAAGTGCGAATAAGGAGATTCACTGCGCCATAGTCCTGGGGGATCTCCAGCAATTGCTGCAGGGGCTGGTGCCGCAGCCTGGAGAGCAGAACCCGGTTGACGCCGGCATGGGCGACGATGAGCACCGGGCCGGGCGCCTTTGCCGCCAGGGCGAGCAGGGCGGGACAGCAGCGGGCGGCAAGGTCGCCGAAGCTCTCGCCATCTTTGGGGCGAAAATTTTCGAGAGCCAGGCCGCGCTGTTCATAGGCTCCCGGGAAACGGGCGCGGACCTCGGCAACCGTCAAACCCTCCCAGGCGCCTAGATTGATCTCCTTGAGAGCTGCAATTTGTTCGATGACGTCGGGATGTCTGCCGCTGACCAGGGCTGCGGTTTGCACGGCCCGTTGGAGCGGCGAACAGAACACCTGGCTGAATTCGATGGCTTTGAGCTGTTCGCCCAGGGCCATGGCCTGGCGGATGCCGTTGTCGTTGAGCGGCAGGTCGGATTGCCCGAGGAAGCGGCGGGGCTCGGGCTTGTCGATTTCACCATGGCGAAGGAGATAGATCAGGTTCTGCATGCGTCACCCGCCATCTCGGCAATCACAGCAAGCGGCAAACCCATTTCGGCTTCGACCGCGGCAGCCAGGCTCAGGGCCTGGTCGTACCGGCTGCGGATGGCCCGCACTGCCTCGGGATCGTTCCGGTAGACTGCCAGTTTTTCCTCGAACCGTTCCTCGATAGTAACGATCCGGCTGCCTTGGACCAGTTTGTCGGCTAGATGGACGATCTCCCGTTCGCCCAGAGCCATCCCTGTTGTCCAGTCCAGATCCCTGTGGGCAGCGACGATGGCCGCTGCCCGCGAAAACCCCAGCTCCCGCAGCCGGCGCGCCCCTTCTTCCTCGTGCCGTTGGTGTCCCTTGGAAATATCGTGCAGCCAGCCGCAGACCCGACAGAGTTCCAGATCCAATCCCCGGCCGCCGTGCCGGTTGACCGCTTCGCCCAGGGCCACGGCCACCGCGGCCACTGCGCGGCCGTGGGCCAGTCCTTTTGCCGGCAGGTTAAAGAGATGGCGGCAGATGACCTCGCATTCAGCCGGGGTGGGGATGTCGCGGCGGCCGAAACTGAGGCAACCGGCGAGATAATCCTCGGGGGTATCGAGATCGATATGAATGTTGGCATCGGCCACCCGAACCTCGCGCACCTGTTCCGGGTGTTCGGTTTCGATCCGGGCCAGGAGGGAGCGCAGGCCGCCTTCAGGCTCTTTTTGATTGAGGATGGCGGGGATCAGATCGGCATGGAGCAGCGGCGGATGGCCACGGCGGTCTGCAAACAGCGGATAGGAAATTCGGGCCGCACTCTCGGCAAACGATCGGGCCAGCAGCCGGACCGTGCCGGGGCGCACCAGGGGGATATCCACGGGCAGGAGAAAAAAGGCGCTGCCTTGCCCATTGATCCGGCGAACGCCGGCCCGGATGGAACTGTACATCCCGGCTGCGAAGTCCGGGTTGTGGGCGACCCGCGCCCCGGCCTGCTCGGCGATGGCCCCGACCTCCCCGGCCCGGTGGCCGGTGACCACCACCAGATCCTCAATCCCGCAACCGTAAAACAGGGAGATGCATTGTTCCAGCACCGTCCGACCTCCCAGGGGCAGCAGCGCCTTGAGTTTGCCCATGCGCGAGGAAAACCCGGAGGACAGGTTGAGGGCGCTTAAGCCAGGTGCCATGCCTTTCGTCCGGTGGCCCGTTGATAGATCAATTCGCCGAGGATGGAGACGGCG
>CAIMMA010000425.1 GCA_903842475.1 uncultured bacterium | reverse complement strand
TTGTCGATTGATGAACTGACGACCATTAAGCTAGAGGTCAGGTAAGCCAACGTCTGCTTTTGCGTGGAGTGGTTGCACAGTACATGATAGTTAGCGAGATTATCAGTCGATCGAAGAACAAATCGAGCTTTTGCTTGCTGGGCCACCATGCGGAGAAAAACCTCAGAGTTTTTTGAAACTGGCTAAAGTTCGATGGTAATCAGATTACAATACAGAAGTGGGGGCAACAAGGATCGAGCTGTTACAGCCCGCATAACGCGGGCTCTAACAGGCAATCAGATGTGGGGCTTTATGAGAGGACTGGTAGTAACGATAAAAAACAAGCCCTTGAATTTCAAGGGCTTGTAAATATTAATGGCGGAGAAGGTGAGATTCGAACTCACGGTACTTGCGTACACACGCGTTCCAGGCGTGCACCTTAAACCACTCGGTCACCTCTCCGTAATGTGCGTATCAAAGGGCGAATAACCATCCACCGCACCTGAGATGGGCCATTACTAAACTGAGTTCACCTTTTTTACAACAGAAAATTAACGGCGGTTTCGAAAAAAGGTCCGGAGCAGACCGCTGCATTCGTCGGCCAGGACCTCGCCGGTGACCGCAAAACGGTGGTTAAGCAGGCCATCGGTGCCGATATGGTATTTGGAGACAATGGCCCCGGCCTTGGGATCGAGAGCGCCGAAAACCAGTCGGCCGATGCGGGCATGGACCATCAGGGCCGCGCACATGGCGCAGGGTTCCAGGGTCACATAGACCGTCACTCCAGGAAGACGGTAATTGTTGACGGCCGATGCCGCCAGGCGGAGTGCCACCATTTCCGCGTGCCCCGACGGATCGGAACGGGTGACGCAATTATTGCCCGCCTCGGCCAGGATAATCCCGTCGGCCCCGAGGACCACCGCGCCCACCGGAACCTCTCCTGCGGCGGCGGCGAGTCGGGCCTGGTCCAGAGCCCTGTGCATCATTATACAATCGGCGGCCGCCGATTCCCGACTCCGTGTTATTTCATCCATTGTACCTCGCCGACCAATCGACTCAACTTCCCTTTGCATTTCCTGACAGGCTGTTTATAATTACGAAAAAGATATTGCAAGCACGAAATCGAAACTAACCAACGGTGCTGACCATGGATGAAAAAAAAGTAGCCGTTCTTGCCTATGAATGCTCTCCGGAAAACCGAAACAGTATCGAAAAGGCGTTAGCCTCAACCTTCGATATAACCTTTCAGAACGATCCGCAGTCCTTTCAACAGGCAATGAGCAAAAAGCAGTATGATATCATCTTCATGAATATCCCCCCGGAAAATGGCAGAAAAATCGACCTGCTAGAAAGAATCCACGACCACACCCCCTTCACCCCGATTATCATCACCTGTGATTCCGAAGATACCATCCTGCTCGACAAAACGCTGGAACCGGGCGTCTACGACGTTCTGGCCCACCCGCTTTCCCCCGCGACCATCAAGCGTACCGTGCGCCAGGCGCTCTATAAGCGCCAATTAACCAACGAGTTGGCCTACCTGCGCCGTACCCAGGATATTGTCTACAGCTTTGACCGGATCATCGCCGAGAGCGAGAATTTCAGGTTGATCATCAACAGTCTGCGGAAATTCGCCTCCACCGACGCCACCATCCTGATCACCGGCAACACCGGCACGGGCAAGAGTTTTCTCTCCGGCACGGTGCACTACAATTCCCCCCGCATGGACCATCCCTTCATCAAGATCAACTGCGCCAACATCCCTGAAGCATTGCTTGAATCCGAACTCTTCGGCCATGAGAAGGGTTCGTTCACCGGTGCGGACAAACAGCGTATCGGCCGATTCGAACAGGCCGACGGCGGCACCATCTTCCTCGACGAAATCGGCGAAATTCCCATGGAAATTCAGTCCAAACTCCTGCGGGTACTGGAAGAGAAATCCTTTGAACGGGTGGGCGGCAACAAGACCATCAAGGTCGATGTGCGGCTGATAGCCGCCACTAACCGGGATCTGTCCAGCCAGATTCTGGCCGGAAAATTCCGGGAAGATCTCTATTATCGGATCAATGTCTTGCCGGTGCATCTGCCACCGCTCAAGGACCGACCTCGCTGCCTGGCCCCCCTGGCGCAAAAGCTGCTGGAAAAAGCCACGGCTTCAATGAAAAAGAAGCATATCACCGGCTTTTCCCCCGAAGTCCTGGCCATGATCCAGGGATACGACTGGCCGGGCAACATCCGCCAACTGGCCAACACCATCGAACGGGCGGTGATCCTTGAGGACGGCGACCGAATCAGCCTCTCCTCACTGCACATCCCCGAACTGGGCCGGACCGCAACAACCCCGCTGATTCAGGTCATCGAGCCCCTGGAAACCCATGAGCGGGAACTGATTCTCAAGGCGCTGACCGATAATCTCTGGGTGCAGAAAAATGCCGCCCAGTGCCTGGGCATCAGCCCCAGAGCCTTGAATTACAAAATTAAAAAATTCGGCATCACCCATCAAAACTGGCGGAAACACAAAAAACCCTGATCAATGCAGATGGTCGCCGGTGCTCGACATGGTCAGATTGCCGTCCTTGACCCCCCGCAGGGCGATCAATCGCTCGGCCAGCTCCTGCACCTGCGAGGCCCGGCCATTGACGATGGTCACCTCCAGGCAGTGGTGATTGGCCATGTGCACATGGGTGGTTGAGGTGATCTGCTTATGGTACTCGTGCTGCAACTCGGTGATCTTCTCCTGAAGCTGGGGCTGGTGGTGGTTGTAGACCAGGGTCACCACGCCGACCACCTCGCTGTCCTGCTCCCACTGCTCGTTAATCAAGACCTTTCTGATCAGGTCGCGTACCGCCTCGGATCGATTGGAATAGCCTCTGGGCGTGATGTAATCGTCGAACTGGGTCAGCAGCTTCTCATCCAGCGAGATCGAAAAACGTTTCAGCATGGCGGTTATATCCCTTTTTCCAGTTCTTTGAGTTTATCCAGGATGCTTTTGGCATCGTAGCGTTGTTTTTCCGGCACATTTTTATCTTTCGAGGTACGGGTGAGGTACTGCTTGGCAAGCTTGATCCGTCCCAGGTAGAGGTTATATTTGCCCAGATAATAAAGACTGCTTCCCTCCTTGCCCCGATCCGCCTCGATCTGCCCCATGTCAAAGTAGAGCTGCGGATATTCCGGCATGACCATCATCACCCGCTGCAGCAGCTGCTCGGCCCTGGGTCCGTTCCCCCGTGACAGTTCCAGCTTAGCCAGCTGATACACCCCGTACATATCGTTTGAATCCCGCTGAACGGCCTGCTCCAGCAGGCGCCGTCCCTCCTCGACCCGACCGCTCTCCACCAGGATGACGGCCCGGTCAATCTCCAGGATATCCTTATTCGGATACTGTGCCCGGACTTCGGCGAGATACTGCAGCGCCTGCTCGTAATTTCGGCCATCGCTTTCCAGCAGTGCCAAACCGTACTTGGCCATGGTCTGCTGCTCCTTGTCCGTGCCGGAGGCGACCAGATTGACGCAGTCCATCCGGAGCTTCTCTTGGTCGACGGCCTGGAGCATCACCCGATATTTAAACCGGAGAAAAGCGAAATTATCGGTTTTCAGATAATAGCTCTTGCTGGTCTGTTTGGCATCCTGCTCCAGCAGCGAGGCGACGTATCCCATCCGCGACTCGGGGTTGGGATGGGTGAGCAGGTATTGCGGGGTTTCACTGCCGGCCCGATACCGACTGATGCGTCGCATGGTCTTGAGCATGTCTTCCATGGCCGCTGGATTGCGCTTCATTTTCTGCATCCACCCAAACGAGAGCCGGTCGGACTGTTCCTCGTCCTCCCGGCTGTACTGCAGATTGATTGCCTGGCCGCCGGCCATCGACCCCATCAACAACCCCTGGGAAAGCCCAGGAACTCCCAAGGCCAGACCCGCGACCCCAAGGAGCAGGGAGATGGCGCTGATTTTCGTGCCCTTTTCCATCCGCTGCGAGATGTGACGACTGGTCACGTGACCGATTTCATGGGCAAGCACGCTGAGCAGTTCGTCTTCGTAGCGCATGGTTTCAATCAGACCGCTGAAGAAAAACACCAGCCCGGCCGGGGCAGCGAAGGCATTAAACTGGGGACTTTTGACCACAAAAAACCGGTATTCGAAATGCTGGGGACCGACAATGTCCAGCACCGATTTCCCCAGTGTGTTGATATACTGACTGATATCGGGATCTTCGAGGATGGGCAGCTCCTTACGAATCGAAAAGAGCAACTGCTCGCCGATCTTGCGCTCGTCCCCGATGGTCAGGGCCACGGCCTGCAGCGGCAGCAGGCTATAGGCAAGGAGCGTGAAGCCAGCGATTAAACGGACAGCAAACCTGTTATTTCTCATAGGTAATTCCGGATTTTAAACAGTAATAAACGACCATTGAATTGAGCCGCGGCAGCAACCTTGCCAAGGTAACGCGTTCCCCAAAGAGCCGCAAGCGCGCCGGATCATTTTTTCATTGTTTCCGATTCAAGCGTCGATCCAACCGGTCCACGGCCAGCGAACAGGGAAAGGTCAGCAGAAAATAGAGCGCGGCAATGGTCAGCCAGACCTCGATGGTCAGATAGGTCGAGGCCATCAGCTGGGTGCCCTGGTAGGTCAGTTCCTGGATCGAGATCACCGAGACAATGGCCGAATCCTTGATCAAAGAAATCCCCTGTCCGGCCAGCGGCGGCAGAACCCGCCGAATCGCCTGGGGCAGAACGATATGACGAAGGCTCTGGCTATGCGTCAGCCCCAGAGCTGCGGCCGCATCCCGCTGGGGCTGACCGATGGACTCGATCCCGGACCGGAGGATCTCGGCCACATAGGCGCTCTCAAAAACCGCCAGGGTGATCAAGGCGGAGCAAAAGGCGGAGAGCTGCTCCGGCGGAGCCAGCACCAGGGGCAACAACTGTTTCCAGAAGGGCGAAATCCGCGTTGCCAGGGTATCCAGATGCAGCAGCGGCAGCAGCTGATCGGCCAGGAAGAAATAAAAGAGGAAAATAAGCACCAGCGGCGGCAGGTTGCGCATCAACTCGATCGAAGCGGTGGCCACCAGCCGACCGTAGAGGCTCCGGCCGGTGCGGGCCAGAGCCAGCAACACGCCGAGCATCAAGGCCAGCAGGCTGGCCCACAGACTCAGCCGCACCGTGGTCAGCAGCCCATGGATCAGGTAGTTGGCAACCCATCGGTCGGTTTCCCGGTCGTAACGGAAAAGGAACTGGGGGAGCACCGACCAATTCCAGTTGTAATCAAGATGGACAGTAATCCGATAGATTATCCAACCGGCGGCTCCGAGCAGCAGGGCCAGCAGGAAGGCATCAAGCGGTTGGACAGGGCGGCGGCGGGACACCATCGCTCAGCCCGGTATTCGGGTGTTGCCAGGACTCATTGCACCAGCGCCTGCCATTCGGTGGATGTAAACCAGTAGCGATAGCGCTCGTCGATCCAGCCCTTGCTTGTAACGACCTCGATCCAGTTGTTAAAGAAGTTGAGGGTATCGACATCACCCTTGCGGATGCCGAAACAGATCGGCTCTTTCATCAGCTGGTCGGGATAGGTCTTAAGGGTCTCAGGAGCAGTGGCGGCGATATGGGCCGGCAACGGTTGACCGGCGACCAGGGCATGGACTCGTCCGTTTTTCACCTCCTGGACAGCCGCCGGCTCGTCGTCAAAGAGCCGCAGGGTCGCTCTGGGGAAGCGCTCCCTGGCGGCCAGGGCGGCAGTCGAGCCCAGGCGGGCGGCCAGGGTGATCTCGGGTCGGTTAAAATCATCGAGGGCCAACCCTTCGGTCAATTTCCTACTGGCCAGCAGTCCCTGGCCGGTATGGTAGTAGGGATTGGTGAAGTTGATCTTCATGTTGCGCTCGGCGGTGACCGTCATGCCGCCGATAATCACATCGAACTTTCCGGCAATCAACGAAGGAATGATCCCGGACCACTTGGTGGGCACGAATTCGACCTTGAGCCCCATGTCTTTGGCCAGCTGTCGAGCAACATCGATCTCAAAACCGATCAGCTCGCCCTTTTTATCCTTCATCGCCCAGGGCACAAACACATCCATGCCCACCCGGAGGGTGCCGCGCTGGACAATCTGTTCGATGGCGCTTTCGGTCACCAGCTTCTGCTGGGTTTCGCCGGCCCGGGACGTACCCGTGAGCGCCAACAGCACGAAAATGCAGGCGAACAGGTGACCTATACCTTTTGATTGCATGATATCCTCCTTTAGTACCATCCAAGAGACCGCAACATATCCAGCCGCCCCCTCAGAGAATCTGCCGTAAAAACTCCCGGGTCCGTTCCTGGGCAGGCTGACCGAAGAACACTGCGGTGGCGCCCTCCTCCACCAGTCGTCCCGCCTCCATCAGCACCACCCGGTCACTCACTTCCCGGGCAAAGCCCATTTCATGGGTGACCACCACCATAGTCATGCCTTCATCGGCCAGGGTACGCATGACCGCAAGAACTTCGCCGATCATCTCCGGGTCGAGCGCACTGGTGGCCTCGTCAAACAGCATCACCTTGGGCTGCAGGGCGAGCGCCCGGGCAATGGCCACCCGCTGCTGCTGCCCGCCGGAGAGGGTATCGGGATACTGGAAGATCTTCTCCTCCAGCCCCACCTTGGCCAGCAACGCCCGGGTGGTCCTGGTCGCTTCCGGTTTGCTTTTCCTGCGGACCAGACACTGGGCCAGATTAATGTTTTCCAGGACCGTGAGATGGGGAAAAAGGTTGAAGGATTGAAACACCATGCCGACTTCACGCCGGATGGCCAATCGGTTGCTCTCGCGGTGGTCAAGGGGAATGGCATCGATGACGATGGTGCCGGCATCGATGGTCTCCAGGCCGTTGAGGCAGCGGAGCAGGGTCGACTTGCCCGAACCCGAAGGGCCGATGACCACCAGGACCTCACCCCGCTTGACCCGAAGCGAGAAATCGTCAAGCGCCGGGACCGGGCCGGGGAAAATCTTGACCAGATGCTCGGCGACAATGATCGTCTCGTCCCGATCGATTTTTTTCTTTGTACCGACAGGTTCCATTCAGGCAATCCGGGAGTAACGGCGTTCCAAATGACTCGCCACGGCCGACAGGGTCAGGGTGAGCACCAGATAGAGAGCAGCCACCACCAGCCAGATCTCAAAAGTAAGAAAGGTCTCGGCGATGATGGTCCGCCCCTCCATGGTGAGGTCGTAGACCGCGATGGTGCTGACCAGGGCGGAATCCTTGATCAGGGAGACCGCCTGACTGGTCAGCGGCGGCAGGATGCGGCGCAGGGCCTGGGGCAAAATCACCCGGCCATAGCTCTGCGCCCGGCTCAACCCCAGGCTGTGGCACGCCTCCCACTGGCCGCGGTCGATGGATTCGATACCGGCCCGGAAAATCTCGGAGGCGTAGGCCCCTTCGAATAAGCTCAGCGCCACGACAGCGGTGGCGGTTCGACCGATATCGAAAATCGGAGCCATCACAAAATAGAGAAAAAAGAGCTGGACCAGCAGCGGGGTGTTGCGGATCGATTCCAAATAGACCCTGGCCAACCATCGGCCAATCATGGAGGAAGAGAGGCGCAGCAGCGCCGTGATCAGGCCGAGGACGCCGGCCAGCACCAGGCTCAGGGCCGTGATCTCCAGGGTCAGCGCCAGCCCTTTGAGGAGCGGCCCCGGCAGGAATTGTCCATCGATCAAGGTGTATAAATAACGCGGAACCTGCCGCCAGTGCCAGCGGTAGCCAAGCTGCTCGCTGCCCCGCAGGATCAGCAGCAGCACCGCGGCAACGGTCAGGCCGAAACCGAGCCAATCCCTAATCTGGACAACAACAGTGGCGCGGGTACGCATGGTATCGGCGGCTTGCGTTAAGGTTTCGGGGAAAACGAGGATTTCAGCGGGTTGCACTTCCGCTGCCTGCTCCGCAGGGATCGGCCGGGAAATGGTGGCCACTCCCCTGCCCTCGGACCCACCTGAGTTTATACTCACTCTCTCCATCTTTTCAAGACCTTATTCCCGAGAGTGCGGATAACCGTCGCAGCCCACCACCGCTATCTTCCTGTTGCCCTCCCGCCGCCCCTGGGGTAGATTAGCGCCATTATTCCTTCCTTTGACGGACACCCATGGCCCCTTTGCTGCACATCGACAACTTTTCCCTGACCTTCCTTGCCCACGACCAGGAGGACACCCCGCCTCCGGTGCTGCGGGAGATCAACCTGCGGATCGAACCGGGCGAGACCCATGCCCTGGTCGGCGAATCCGGCTCCGGCAAATCGGTGACCGCGCTCTCGATCCTCCGTTTGCTCGAAGCAACCAACCGGGTGAAAAGCTCCGGCTCGATCGTCTTTGCCGGCCAGGAGATCACCACCCTGGACACACGGGAGATCCGGGCCATCCGCGGCAACCGCATTGCCATGATTTTTCAGGAACCGATGACCTCGCTCAATCCGGTCTACACCATCGGCAACCAGCTGATGGAGCCGCTCCTGCTTCACCAGGGACTGACCAAGGCCCGGGCCCATGAGCGGGCCCTGCAGCTGCTGGTGCGGACCGGGATCGACAACCCGGAATACCGGATCAACTGCTATCCCCATCAACTCTCCGGCGGGCAGCGCCAGCGGGTGATCATCGCCATGGCCCTGGCCTGCCGGCCGCAGCTGCTGATCGCCGACGAACCGACCACCGCCCTCGATGTCACCATCCAGGATCAGATCCTCCAGCTCATCCAAGATATTCAAGCCGAATACGGGATGGCGGTGCTGCTCATCACCCACGACCTGCCCATGGTCCGTAAGATCGCCGACACCGTCTCGATCATGCACCAGGGGCGAATCATCGAACAGAACACCATGGCCCGGCTCTTCGCCGACCCCGTCGAGGAGTACACCAAGCGGTTGCTGGCGTCCGTGCCCAGTACCATCCAGCCGACCCGGACGGGCGGGCCGAAACTGATCGAATTGCAGGGGCTCACCTGCGCCTTTACGATGAAATCGGCGTGGACCGGTTTCCGACGACGAACCCAGACCGTGGTCAAGGCGGTGGATCAGGTCAGCCTCAGCCTCAACCAGGGGACGACGCTCGGCCTGGTCGGCGAATCCGGCTCCGGCAAATCGACCCTGGCCCTGTGCCTGCTCGGCCTGACCCGCTACGAAGGCAAAGTCTGGTATTACCCCGGCACCGAAGCCCACTGCCTTTCCGAGCTCACCAACACCCGCTTCCGGCCACTGCGCAAGGAACTGCAGATCGTTTTCCAGGATCCTTTTTCGTCCCTGTCGCCCCGAATGACCGTGGAACAGATCATCGCCGAAGGTTTACAGGTCCACGGGCTCGGCGGCACCAAAGCGGAGCGGCAGGCCCTGGTGGAACAGGCCTTGGTCGATGTCGAACTCGATCCCTCCACGGCCGGCCGGTTCCCCCACGAATTCTCCGGCGGCCAGCGCCAGCGGATCGCCATTGCCCGCGCCATTATCCTCCGCCCCAAACTGCTGATCCTGGACGAGCCCACCAGCGCGCTTGACATGACCATCCAGAAACAGATCATCGAACTGCTGCGCGACCTGCAGGAACGCTTTCAGCTCACCTACATCTTCATCACCCACGACCTGCGGGTGGTGCGTTCGCTCGCCGATCAACTGGCGGTCATGCGCCACGGTCGAATCGTGGAGAGCGGACCGGCGGCCGCCATCTTTGCCGATCCGCAACAGGACTACACCCGTCGGCTGTTTGCAGCCGCCTTTGACGCTACCGAACGCATGGAGCATCCCGCATGATCTACCGAGCCGTTTTTCACGTTGACCTCAACGACAGCCAGATTTTCGCCTTGGCCCTGGCCAATGTCGGCAATCTCCTCCGGGCCATTCCGGAGCGCCATTACGACCTGATTATGGTCTTCAACGGTCCGGCCGTCACCCTGCTGCAAACCGAGGAATGCTCGCCCTTCCTGGAAGAAATCTGGCAGCTCCAGCAGGCCAGGGTCTCGTTCAAGGTCTGCCGCAACGCGCTGAACCGCTTCAACATTGACCCTGACGATCTGATTGAAGGGCTTGAAATCATCCCGGCCGGGGTGGTGGCCTTGATCGAGCTGCAGCAGGATGGCTACGCCTACATCAAACCCTGAGAAGCCGGTTGCTTCTCCGGACAGCCCCTCCCCGCTGTCCGCCGAATTCCTCGCCACCGTCAGCCACGGACCGGGCGTCTACCAGATGCTGGCCAAGCAGCAGGTGCTTTATGTGGGCAAGGCCCGC
The DNA here is from genome assembly GCA_903842475.1 of uncultured bacterium. GTDB lineage: Bacteria > Desulfobacterota > Desulfobulbia > Desulfobulbales > Desulfobulbaceae > Desulfobulbus. The sequence goes on along the minus strand of CAIMMA010000425.1, from coordinate 8,266 downwards.
GACCTGCGCAAGCGCCTCAGCCAGTACGCCCATTTCACCGGCCCGGTGCACTCCAAAACCGCGGTCATGCTCTCGCAGGTGCAGCGGGTGGAGACCATCCTCACCACCACCGAAAAAGAGGCCCTGATCCTCGAAGCCTCGCTGATCAAACAGCATCGGCCGCGTTACAACGTCATCCTCCGCGACGACAAGAACTATCCGCTGATCAAGGTGACCACCCGGGACACCTGGCCGCGCATCGTGGTCACCCGCAAACGGCTGCGCGACGGCAACCGCTATTTCGGCCCCTATTCCTCGGGCACCGCCATGCGGATCACGCTGCAGCTGCTCTACGCCCAGTTCCCCCTGCGGCGTTGCAAGACGGTGCGCGAACGTCAGCGGCCCTGCCTCAATTTCCAGATGGGCCGCTGCCTCGCCCCCTGCGCCGGCAAGATCAATACCGAGGACTATCAGCGGATGGTGGCCAATGTCCTGCTCATCCTCGAGGGTAAGGTCACCGAGGTGATCCGCGAATTACATGAAAAAATGGCGCAGGCCTCGGCGGAGCTGGCCTTTGAGCAGGCAGCCCTGTACCGTGACCAGCTCCGCGCCTTGACCAAGACCACCGAACACCAGGCCATCGTCGCCGAACACCACCGAAACCAGGACGTCTTCGGCATCCACCGCCAGGACGCCTCGGTGGGCGTGGCCCTGCTCTTTGTCCGGGGCGGCATGATCACCGGGGCCCAGACCTTTTTCCTGGCCGATCCCCTGGGCGAAGACGAGCACCTGCTGGCCCAGACCATCCTGCTCTACTATTCGAGCGAGCGCCAGCCCCCCCGCGAACTGCTGCTGCCCTTTGCAATTGAAGACCAGGAGCTGATCGCCGAACACCTGACCGAACTGCGCGATGGCCCGGTAACCCTGGCTGCCCCCCAGCGCGGCAAACGGATGCACTTGATGCAGATGGCGACCGCCAACGCCGCCCAGATTTTCTCCGAAGCGGCTAAAAAGATCGAGTCCTGGGAGACTCTGGCCGTGGCCCTGCAGGGAAAGCTGCGGCTGGTCAACCGGCCGGAGACCATCGAATGCCTCGACATCTCCAACCTCATGGGCAAGCAGGCGGTGGGCTCGCTGGTCTGTTATGTCCGCGGCGAAAAGACGGTCAAGCTGTTCCGCCATTACCGGATACAATTGCAGGATACCCCGGACGATTATGCGATGATGCGCGAGGTTTTGGAACGGCGCATGGCCAAAGGGGTCGAAACCGGCAATCTCCCCGACCTGCTGCTGCTCGATGGCGGCAAAGGCCAGCTGCAGGTAGCCGTTGAGGTACTCTCCCGCTTCAACCTCCTGGAAACCGTCGACCTGGCAGCCATTGCCAAGGAAAAAGCCGAGGAAGGGGAAAAGCTCTTCCGGCCGGGACGCAAAAATCCGATCCTGCTGCCGGTGCATTCACCGGTGCTGCTCTACCTGATGCGCATCCGCGACGAGGCCCACCGCTTCGGCATCACCTTGCACCGCAAACTGCGCGGCAAGGAGCAATTGCATTCCCAACTCGACCGGATCGAGGGGATCGGCCCCTTGCCCAAAAAGCGGCTGCTGCAAATCCTCGGCAGCTTCAAACGGGTCCAGGAGGCCGGAGTTGAGGATCTGGCCGCCGTGCCCGGCATCGGCCAGGAACTGGCGCGGCAAATCCATGCACAGCTCCACCCGGAGGACCATGCAACCGGATGAACGCACCATGGCCAGGCTCAAGGCCGGTTGCATCTGCAAAGGAGTCAAACTGATTCGCCTGATCGAGGCCATTGAAAACGGCGCCGCCAGTTTTGCAGAGGTCGCTGCCGCCACCGGCATCGGCGATGGCCCCTGCCAGGGAAAACGATGCGGTGAGAAGGTGGCGGCATTGCTGGAACAGGCCGCCATGGACGCAACCGACCCTAAACGCGCCTGAGCGAAAGACGCGGCCAGGCACCCACCCAACCATCCCTCCGGACGAACGCCCTATGCGCCAATCAAGCAAACCTATAACCTGGCCCTTGACGGTGCTGCTCGCCCTTGTCTTGACAGCCGTGCTGTGTGGCTGCGGGGACGCGACCTTTGAAGCAGACGGCCAGGAGGTCCACCGGCTGGTCATCCTGGGAGATCCCCATCTACCGGGGCCCAATCTGGACCGGAAGGAAGCGGTTCTTAAGACCATCAATGCCTGGGACGACGTGGACATGGTGCTTGCGGTGGGCGATATCTGCGAGGAATACGGCACCGATGCCGAATACGCGGCGGCCGCCACCTTCTTCAGCAAGCTGCGCAAACCCCTGTTGCCGGTGGCCGGCAACCACGATTATATTTTCGCCACCCCGGCCTGGCCGGGCGGCGGCTACAACACCGGTTCCCGCACCATGCAGGAAGCTAAACTCCTGATGTTTCGCACCACGTTCAGACTGCCCAGCCATTATTATAGCAAAAAGGTCGGCCGCTACCTCCTGGTCTTTCTTTCCACCGATCACGAGAGTTTCGCCACCGGGTTGTCCGAACCGCAACTCGCCTGGCTGCGCAAGCAACTGGCCCGCCACCAAAAAACGCCCACCATCATCGTTTTCCATGGCCCGCTGGTCGGCACCCAGCATAACTTCCGGCGTTATATCAACCGGCCCCACGCCATCGCGCAACCGGTCGAAGCCATCCACGCTCTGATCATCGCCAACCCGCAGGTCTTCCTCTGGGTGTCCGGCCATACCCACACCCCGCCGACCGAGGAGAGCTACGCCGCCCCCATCAATGTCTACGCCGGCCAGGTCACTAACATCCACAACGCCGATATGCGAGGCGCCACCCTCTGGACCAACTCGCTGTGGCTCTATCCCGACCGGGTTGAGGTCAAAACCTACAATCACCAGACCAACAGCTGGCTCCCGGCCCTGGATCGCATCATCCTGCCGCCCCAACTTTAATTGACCACAGGCGCTCAAGCCGCCGATGAAGGATCTCACTGACCGGCAAGGAGGCCTTTGTACACCCTTTCTACGAATTGGTGAAAAACAGGAATTTTGGCGTTGAAGGCAGCGTTGAGTCATGACTGGAGGAGCCCAAAACAATAGCCTGCCTATTCGTGGACGGGCGGATATTTTTTTGGTATGTTTACTGCGTAGAACAGATAGACCTTGGCGGCAACGTAGAACTTTACAAATCGACCGTAAAGAGGTGAAGCCATGAGGAAACCAACAACATTGACGCTGATGCTGGGCTTATTGATACTTTCCTGGCTGCCCTCGCTTGCCTGGGGGGCCTCTGACTATGGCAGCGAACAAGCCTGGGGGCAACCCGAATCCTTCCTCCGCTCACCATTTGTCGCGGCATTCGACCCCTCGCACCGATTGTATCAACTCCCCAGGGATGGTTACGCGCCCGATCAGCCGGTGGCCTCGTTTCTCCGTTCGCCGTTCGCGGCGGCCTTTGACCCGGCTCCCGGGATATATCTGCCACCTCTTTACAACGACAAACCCGATGTCCCGCCGGGCATGTGCCGCTGGGAGCGCTTTGTGCTCGACGGCTATGGCCGGCCGTTGCTGGATCCAACCGGCCAACCGGTGAAAGAATACTCCATCGCCCCCTGCCCTTAGCCTTCGCAAGCGCCTCCCGCTGTTTGCAAACCTTAAGCACCCGGAGCTTCATGCCCTTGTTTCATCCCGACATCTGGCGCCAGCAGATCGCGGCCACCCTCTTTTACTGGGGGCTCCTGCCGTTGCTGGTGCTTGCCCCGGGCCTGGTGATCGACCATGCCCTGGCAGCAGGAGGTCTGCCGACCTCGGTTGCCTTGATGACCGCTGCTGTTTTCCTGCTGGTCTGCGGCCTGGGTTGGATAACCTGGGCCACCAGCGATTTGCAAAAACGGGGCGGCGGCACCCCCAGCCCGCTCCGGCCGGCCAAATGTTTAATTACCGGCGGGAGCTATCGCTTCTGCCGTCACCCGATGTTCTTGGGATACGACCTCGTCCTTCTGGGGAGCATTCTCCTGATCCGATCCCCTGGCTCGCTGCTGGTGACGTATCCGCTTTTTCTGCTGTGGTCCGTCCGTTGGCTCCGCCGGGAAGAACGAATTCTGGTGAGCCGTTTTCACGTCGCCTATGCTCTGTACCAGCAGGAGGTCCCGTTCCTGCTCCCCCGCCTGAGATTTCCCACCAACAAATAAACCGTTTGCAGATAAACCGGAGTCTGGCGCCTAATTCGGATTGAGCGAGAACTCCTCGATAACCGTCTGGATGGGAATGGCGAAACCGATCCCCTGGGTATCCCGCAGGATCATGGTGTTGACCCCGTGAACCAGGCCGCGCTCGTCGATCAGGGGGCCGCCGCTGTTGCCGGGGTTAATCGAGGCATCGGTCTGCAGCAGCACTTCCTTGGTTTCCGTATGCTGCCGGTACCCGGAAAAGACGCCGGCGGTAACGGTGTTGCGCAATCCGACCGGATTGCCGACGGTATAGACCTTGTCGCCCTGGTTGAGGACCATCCCCTTGGGGGCGGGACGAAGGATGGTGGGATTGGCCGACAAAATCGACAAAATCGCCAGATCCCGTTCAGGGCTGATTCGAGACCCCTGGGCAACATGCTCACTGCCGTCGGCCAGGAATATTTTGATATCCGAGGTGGCAATCGGCCGCTCCATTTGTTTGAGTCTGGCTTCCTCCGCTCTCTGCTCGGGCAGGATCCTGGCCAGCTGCTTCTCGCCTTCCTGGATAATGATACTAAGTTGACGACGGGACGGCCCGTCTTCCATCTTGGCCAATCGGCGACGCAGCTCTTCAATCTTTTCCTGCTCCAGAGTGATCAGTTTCCGGCGGGTTGTAAGGTTTTGCCGAATTTCGTCCAAATGGGTCCGATCCGGGGCCACCACATGCTTATTGGTGACAATGGCGGTCTCCGAGATAAAAAAACCGGAACCCTTTCCCGAGGGCGTTTCAATGGCCACGGTTGCATTCTTGGCGTGTTCGATGGGGCTGCCCGTGAACGGAGGAGGAATGGACGCCGGGCTGGATTGGGATTGCGGGGTTCGAGCCGGGGGCGGCAACGGCGATGGCGCCGCCTTTTCGGCCGCCGGACCGGTCACCGACGGGGGAGGACTGGTTGTCTTGGGCTGCAGCCCACCGCCGACAAAATAATAGGTCAGCGAGGCGGTCAGCGCCACCAGCACCAGGGCGGAAACCAGCCGTGACCGCAAACCGGTATCCCGTGGAGCTGAATCGTCCTGGCGGTTTACCGTCGGCTCCAGCTTGCGATCCTGGACGCGTTCAAATCGGCGAAAAAGTAAGCCGCAAGCCTCACACTCCTCTTTGCCCAGCTGCTGGTGATTACATTTAGGACAACGGGTCATCGCTTGTTGGTGCTCGGTCATGTCGGGGTTCCTCGGTGCAGGCAGATCAGTGACGGGTGGCAGAACGCAGGCCCGATGGCGCCCTGCTCGTTGTCCGGCTGTTTGGAAGCATGAAGAAAAGACTAGGGCTTCCGAGCCGTCATAAGAAAGACGGTGAAACAACGTATGGCACCGTCACGGCCGGGTTTCTCGATGGCAGCGGCAGTGGCGGCCCGACCCTCGACAAACCCCGCCGCACCGAGCGCTTGCAGCAGCAACCGCCGATCAAAACCGGAGTGGAACACACCGGCAGGGTTATCATGGAACTGCCCCTCCTCGGAATCCAGATCCGCGAGGCACAAACTGCCGCCGGGAGTCAGGACCGCATGCAGACTGGCGAGCAGCGGCCCGACCTCCTTGACATGATGGAGGGTCATGCTGCTGATGACCAGATCATACCTACCGGCAAGCCGATCTCCCTGGTCGAGATCGCAGTATTGGGTGCGAACATTGGCGAGTCCCAGTCGGTCGATTTTGGCCTTGAGGACCGCCAGCATCCCCTGGCTGCTGTCCACTCCGGTAAGCGAACCAACCAGCGGCTGCAGCCCCAAGCTCACCAATCCGGTACCGCAGCCGAAATCCAGGACCTCCATCTCGGGCCGCAGGATCCCCTGCCCCTTGATGGCCTCGACGATGTCGCTGGCCAGCCGGACCCGGGCAGGATGTTCGTCCCAGGCGGTCGCCTCTTGGTTAAAATCACGTTTCTCGGTATGCATATACTGTTTTCCTTGGGAATTCGGGTGTGCGGTTCAAGGTTGGTTCGCCGGTGGGTAATGGAGACCAGGGGCTCCAGGCCGTGGCAGGCAAGAGTATCCGCAAAATCAGCCGGCCCCATAAGCCAAACCATCTTTTTTACCATTCCGAACAGGGAAAAACAACGCTTTCAACCGACTCTGGTAACGGACAAAGAACCCACCTCCCCCAGCCTGGCGGGAAGTCGCCAAAGCGGCCCGAAAGCGACCAGGGCAGCTGCCGGAGGCAGGCGCACCGCAATCGCTTTGCTCTCTCCCTGGGGTTCCCGCAGGACAAATTCCTTCATGAAAATTTCATCTTGGAGTGGTACAGTGGCGCCGAACTGACCAAGAGTTGCCCATACGGACCTTGCCCCCGTCTTCCACGGATACAAACCATGACCATCCCCTCAGTCCCAACCCGCGGACGCACCCTGGATTATGCCGCCTCGGTGTATGACCTGCTCGAACCGCTCTGCCTGCTGAACAAACAGGCCGAATACGACCAAAGCCTGCTCCAGGCCCTGGCTCCGCAACCAGCCGACACCATTTTAGATCTGGGCTGCGGTACGGGGCTGTTCTGCGCGCTGGTCGCCCAACACCTGGACCCGGATCGGGGCGGCAGCATCACCGGCATCGACGCCGCCGGCAAAATGATTACCCATGCCAGAAAAAAAAGGGGCCTACCCCACTGCCGCTTTGAGGCCATGGCCGCCGAGCAGCTGGATTTTGCCGATGGCTCGTTTGACTCCGTGGTTTCGAGCCTCTTCTACCACCACGTCCCCCTGGATTTAAAGAAACGCAGCTTGCAGGAGGCTTTCCGGGTACTCAAACCGGGCGGCAAACTGATTATCGCCGACATGCACATACCGACCACCCTGCTGGGCGCCTTGTTCTCCCATGCCTCGAGATGGCTGTTCCTGCAGCCGCAGATCGGGGAAAACATCAGAGGCGTCCTGCCGGAGCTGATGATCGAAGCCGGATTCCCGCCGCCCCAAACCATAGCCCAATATTTCGGCTATATAACCCTTTTCTCCACCACCAGACCGCTGTGATCAATCCTTTTATAGCTGTCGGGCAATATGCGAGCGATATCGGCATGCTGGAAGCCGAACTTCGAGCAGGACTTAAACGTTTCTGGCGGGCTGCCGCCACGGTTTTAGACGGCAGTACCATTCAATTGGTTCCACCCGATCAGGCAACCTTTTCGCTGCCCCGCAACTTTTTTTCGACCCTGTTCCTGTACTCCTACCACCGAGTCGGCATCCCGGCTGAGCGGCGGATTCTCTATGCCGCGGTCAACCAATGCTTGCGGGGGATGGTCACCGGCTGCGACAACCTGCTCGACGACGAGTATAAAATCACCCTGGAAACCGACCTGCCCGCCCAAGCGCATCGTTTTCGCTCGGTCCTGGATATCATGGTCGCCGACCGGGTGTTGTTCGCCCTGCTGGTGGCGCATTGCCAGGCACATGATTTACCAGTTGATCTGGCGCTGCGGGCCAGCACCGCCTCCCTGCAGGCTCTCACCAAGAGCGGCGCACAGGAGGCTCAAGAGGAAGGCGGCATCGAGGAACGGCTGGAACCAGAAGTCATCCTCCGCACCATTCACCATTACAAAACCGGGGTCCTGTTCCAGTCCACCTGGGTGATCCCCGCCCTGTTCGAGGAGGCGACCCGGCCCGAAGTCCTGCTGGTGCAGGAAGCCCTGTACACCATCGGCATCGGCTGCCAGCTGCTTGACGATATCGTCGATCTGATGGTCGATTTACGGGAAGGTCGCCACAATTATGTGGCCTCGGTCATCGCCCACCGGGAACCGCCGGCGGTCTGGCAACGGCTGACCGCCTTGGTGGCGGCCGACCAGACGGCGGATTATTTCTACGCTGCATTCCCCGAGATCTCGACACGGATGCAGACCGAGGCCCTGGCCATGCTGGAAAGCGGCCTGCGCGCCCTGTTTGCCGACAAGCACCAGGGTTTGGTCCGACCGGCGGCCGCCTTCATCGCCGACCGTATCGGGGTGCAGACCTCGCGGTATTGAAACCAAACAGCCTGCCATGCGACTCGCCTTTCTCCTTAAAATCGCCGCTCTGATCCTGTGGCGCTCCTGGCGCGCCACCACCGTGCTCTCGTTCATGGTCATTTC
>CAIMMA010000424.1 GCA_903842475.1 uncultured bacterium | reverse complement strand
GCTTTGTGAGGCGATGAGAGCATCGAGCAAACCTGGAACGCCGGGACGATTGATCTCCTGGTTCTCTGCGGTGCGGGCGCGCTGCCGGACAATGGCATCGTTATCTTTGAGGAATTGCGCTTCTTGAGCGTCCTTGAGCGGAATGAAAACCATGGGATCGCCCCCCGAAGACACCATGCGTCTGGTCAATCCGACAACCGTGAAGAGGTTGCGGCGGATTTGAATGCGATCGCCCAAGGCAAAACCGGTGACAATATCAGCCACGGCTTCGTAATGCCCCCGGGTGATGTGCCGCCCAGCCACCAGGTAACCTGGCTGTCCGGGATGGCCCGGTCCATCCGGAGTGATGCCAACCACCATGGCCCGCACATCCCGTTGGACTGCAATTCCCGTTTGGCGCACTTGCATGGTCAGATAGGTGACATTGGCGGCTCGAACGACTCCGGTCATGCCGAGAATGCCACGATAGGTATCGTCGTAGATGCTCGACGATTCAGCGTAGGGTCCCAAGGTATCCTGTTGCACCACCCATAAATCGGCGCCGCTGTTGTCAAGCAGGACGTGGGCATCGTCAACCATGCCCCGATAGACGCCGGCCATGGTCAGGGTGACGCCGATCAGCAATCCCAGCCCGATGCCAGTGAAGACGAACTTGCCCCATGCATGCAGGATGTCGCGGCCGGCCAAGCTGATCATGGCGATTGACCAATGATGCGATCAACAACTTTGATCCGGCTCTTGGCATGCAATGCTTTCCGACTGTAGGAAACGACGCGTTCGCCACCTTCGAGCCCCTTAAGGATCTGTACGCGGCCCTCGAGGTCGGATGCGCCGATTGTAACGGGCGAAAAAGACAAGTGATCGTCTTGAACAATCCATACGCCAAGCTGGCCATCGACACGCTGCAAACAGGCATTGAGGACAACCGGCATTGATTGCTGCGCCGCGAGTTCGACCGTGACTTCCGTCAATGCACCGATGGGCGGCAGCACTGTTGGCAGCTGCTGGAATGCCACCTTTGCCAGCACTTCCTCGGTCACGGAGTCGGCCACTGGTTCGATGCGAACGACCTGGCCGGCTAACGGTTCCGTCCCATGGGAACGCAAGACGATCTGTGCGGGTAACTGCGCACGAAGCCCCACAGCCCGCTGCTGATCGAAACGGACGTGGATCCAGATGCTGCCGGGTTCCACGACCTCCACCACCGATTGTCCCGGAACCACAGTGCTGCCGTGATCAACATCGCGGCGGGAGATGAACCCATCGACCGGCGACACTAAGCGCAAATTTTCGCGCTGCCGGACTAATCCTTCGCGCTCCGCCCGCAGTCGAATGACTTCCTGATGGGAGACTTCCAAATTGGCTTGGGCTGCAGACGAAGCGGCACGGGTAATATCCAACTCCTGTCGTTTGGTCTCCGCAACTTCTTTGCTTCCGGAATGGACAGCAAGAAGTTGGTCATAGCGTTTCACTTGTGATCCCGCAAAATTCTTGCGGGCACTGGCTTCCTCAATCTGTGCTTCAGCTGCAATAAGATTGGCTTCAGCACGTTTTAGCGCAGCTTCTTGGGCGTTGATTCGGTCATCAAAATCAACCGGATCCATTGCACCGAGTATCTGACCGATTTTAACCTGGTCACCAGGCTGCACATCTACCTGCTTAAGCCGACCGGTTAATGTCGGTCCGATTTTATGCGTATAGCGTGCTTCGACGGTGCCGATGCCAAAAAGAGAGGGGGTGATTTCTCTGCGTTCAACGGTCATCAGGGTAACGGGTATGGGAGCAAGAGGTCCGGAACGCATGGTAACATAGGCAAACAGGCCAAACAAAGGCAGCAGGATACCTGCCAGCATCATGGTTCTGCCATGGGTCGAAAGGAATTGCTTCATTTTTCACCTCGTATCCCGTGTCGGTAAATGATGAAAACACCAGGAGCCTCGGTGCGAATGCGCTGGATGTCTCCGGGTAACAGGGACTGCATCAGCAACCCTTAGATGGTTCCCAAAAAGAGTCTTGCAGCTGCCCGGGTATCCCTGCCTTCCTTTTGCCGCCGGCCGACAACCTGTGATTGGTTACGAATTTTTTTCAATGTTGTGGTCAGAATATTTATCTGAAATCCTGCAGGAATTCCGGGAGGAAGGTCTCCATTCCGGCATGGGGCAGGGGTTGCGCAGGCAAGAGGCCGGGGGTGTAGCCCCGTTTGTGGAACGGGGCCAATAAGCGGGGATTGCGGCTGATGATATGTACCGGCACCGACCAAGGCTCCCCCGGGCCGGTGAGCTGCAGATTGGGTTGATGATCGCCCAGGATGATAATGAGGGTGTCTCGGGTAACATACTGGGCGAGATAGTCCCCGAGGATGTCAAATTCATAGTGGAGCGAGCGTAGGTAGGCCTCGCCCGCATTTTTGAGATTCGACCACTCTGTGGGAAACAAGACGGGTTCGCGCGTCTTATAGAGGCTGCCATCGCCGATCGTTTCCCATTCCGCGATATACGGGGGTTGAATATTGTACGAGGCATGACTGCTGATCAGGGCGTAGCGGGCGAACACTGGTTTTTGGGGGGCGATGAATTCGCGGCGTCGTACCCAGTCGAGCACGAATTGGTCAGGCATGGGCGCCCAGCCGAAAGGGGGGCCTTGGTACTCGAAATGCCAGGCGTAATAGTCCTGTTCGTAGCCGAAATAGGCTCCTTGCGGAAAGATAAACCGGGTGCCCGGCATGACCGAGACGGTGCGATATCCGTTTTTGCCGAAAATCGCCGCCATGGGTTCCAGGGAGGAATGGAGCAGCGCGGTCTCCTCAAGGTCATTCCCCACCCGTACCCCGGACTCCAAGGTGCCGTGGGCCAGCCAGGATTCACCCCCGTAGGTGGACGACACCAGATAGGAAGACACCGCCTCGAAGCCATGCTGGCCAAGCACTTTGCCAAAGTTGTCCATGGTCGACGCCATCACCTGCCGGTACTGGGGCTGGCTGAAGACCACCCGACCATAGGATTCGATGATAAACAGCAGCACATCTGCCCCGCCCAGACCGTTGAGGGAGGCGGCAGGGCCGGCCGATCGCTCCTGGGCGGTCTGCGCCAGTCGGGCGGCAAAAGCCTGCTGCTGTTCGATCTGCCATTGGATTGAGCGAATCTCCTCCCCCAGGCGAATTAGGGCCAGCGGCTTGGCGGGCTGCCATCCCCAGACCAGCGCCGCGCCCACGACCAGGCCCGATACCCCCAGAAACGGAGCCCGGACCCGATGGTCAGTCAGCGCCTTGGCAGCCCATAGCCAGGCCAGCCAGCTGACGGTGCAAATCCCCAAGGTGGCCAGGGTCGCACCCGCGGCCAGCAGGAGGAAATCCCCCTGGGGCGCGGAGGTTTTGAGCAGGTCGTAGAGTCCGTACAGGTAGCCGGAATCGATGTAGAGGTTGAAGGGACGGTCAAGGTACATGGGTACGACGGTGTCGCCGATCCGAATCAGGCGCAGAACAAGGAAGAGCGCCCATATCGGCAGTGCGGTCCAGAGCAGGCAGCGTTGCCCCCGGCAGGCCGCCAGCGTCAAGGGGAGCAGCAGGAGCCAGACATCCGGGGACGGCAGGAGCAGGGACCAGGAAACAAGAGGGTCGGCTGGATATTGGAAATTCAGCAGAACGCTGAGTATGCCGAAGGCCGCAGCCAGGGCCAGGAATGAGGTCCAGGCGCGATTGCCGAGGGTCATGGCAGCGGCGGCCGGCGACGGGCGAGAAAATCAAGGTTGCGGACCAGAAGCGACAAGGTGCCCGCCTCGATCTGCCGGTGCCGGGTGCGCGCCCAGGTGGCCAGGCCCGCTGGCGCGGGGCCGCTTTTGCCGGTAAGCTCTTGTTCCACCGTGGCGATCATGGCGTGGAGAAACAACGACTCGTCAGCTGAATACGCCTCGTTCCGGGCATGGACGACCCAGTCCGAACTGCCTGCGGCCAGGAGTTCCAGGCCCGGACGCTGCAGGAAATGCAGCAGTCGACGGCCGGTATGGCTTGCCCCGGTCAGCCGCGTCTCCATGGAGGCGTGATATCGCCCCAGTATTTCCTGTTCCATTCCGCCGGGGTATTCGGGGAGGAAGAGGGTGGAGCCGTCGAAATTGCAGGTGAGATAGGCCAGGCCGTTGGGGGTCAACTGCGCCAGGAGCCCCGGCAGCACCGCCGCGAGATTGATCAGGTCGAGCACGGCATGGGCGATGAGCAGATGCAAGGTGCCCGTGGTCTCGGTGCGAAGGGCCAGTTCCTCGGCACAGGCTTGTTCAAGCACCAGGGAGATCTCTGCGTGGGCGGTGACCAGCAGGCCGCGTTGATCGCCTGACCAGTACCACGAATAGCCATGGCCATCCGCCCAGGCGGCAAGGTGGTGGCGGGCCTGCCGAAGGTGGACTGCATCGCGGTCGGTCGCCAGATAGGTCACCGGTCCGGTCAGCAAGCCCCAGTCGACCATTCGTGTCAGCATGGTGCCGATCCCGGCGCCGATCTCCATAATATTTGCAGGTTTTACTGCGGTGGTCTGCGGCAGCGCCTGGCAGAGCTCGGCCCAGACCAGTCGATTCAGCGCCCGGTCATCAATGGATTTCTTGGCGGCAAGATAGCCGGGGTCAAAGCTTGCTCCGTTTTCCGCGGCAGTGGGCGCAGGCCTTGGGCTGTCGGTGCAATTATTTGGTGGCACTGGCATCCCTTGGTGCTGCGGTTGCCGCCGATCGGCTCAGTTCGACGATTTCCCCTCGGTCTGGTCCGCCGGGCATCGATTGCAGAAAGCCATGAATGGCGGCAATGCTGTCTTGCCAACCGGGGCAAGCCGCATAGGTCGCGCGGGCGGCCAGGGAGAGGCGGAACAATGCTTCGCGATCATGCTGCAGGTGCACCAGCAGCGGCTCCAGCCCGGCCAGGTCGTCAGGGGCCAGCAGGAACCCGTTGTCCCCATGGCTGATGGTTTCGGCGGCGGCCCCTGCCCGGCTGCCGATGGCCGGCAGGCCAAAGGCCATGGCTTCCAGCATGGCAATGCCGAAACCCTCGTAGGCATACGGCATGCAGAAAATATGGCTGGCGCTCAGCAGCTCGATCAGGGTTTCGTCATCGCAAGGGCCGATCAGGCGGACCGAACCGGCCAGACCCAGCTGCTGGATGCGTTGCCGGATCTCGGCGGTGTGGGCTGGATCAAAGTCGAGTCCGCCGGCAACGGTCAGGCGCCAGAGGCTGCGGTCCACTCCG
>CAIMMA010000423.1 GCA_903842475.1 uncultured bacterium | reverse complement strand
TCAGGCCAAAAGCCGGTGGAATGACATTGCTGTTCAGAAGTCACCCTCCTCTTGAGGATCGGATCAAGGCTCTTCAAGGTGCTCAATAAAAAGCAGGTTAGATAGTTAGCACTATTTCAGGGAGGCCCGAATTCAATGAAAGCGGGCAACTATCCTTAAGGGAGAAGTCAATGTTCCGCCATCCTCTCTGATCCGGGGGTTCTTTTCGACGATGCGATAGGCCACGCCCTGTTGTGGTCACGGCAAAGACTGAGAAGGTTTTGCGGTTGAATGCATTCTGCGTATCGGTATGGTATCGTTCAAAGGAACCTCGCGGGATTGGCTTTTTACCGCGAAATAATCCCAGATTAACAGTTCCCCAGATAAGGGCCATCATATGAAGCGATTAACGAGCCACCTCTATTTCTGGGTACTGCTGGCTATTATAGCAGGCGGAACATTGGGCTATTTCGAACCCAAGACCGCTGTAATGCTCAAACCTCTTGGTGACGGATTCATTTCCCTGGTCAAAATGTTGATCAGTCCGGTCATATTCTGCACCGTGGTTCTTGGCATTTCCGGGGCGGGTGATATCAAAAAAGTTGGGCGGGTCGGAGGGAAGGCCTTACTCTACTTCGAGGTTGTGTCGACGCTTGCACTTTGCATCGCCATGGTTGTCATGCACGTCATCAAGCCTGGGCAAGGTTTCAATGTAGATCCGGCGACGCTTGATGCCCAAGCCGTATCCAGCTATACCAAGGCTGCCTCAAGCCATAGCACGCTTGATTTCATCCTCCACATTATTCCAAAAACCTTTGCCGATGCCTTCACCGGCTCCGGCGACCTTTTGCAAGTGCTCTTCATCGCCATCCTCTTCGGTTACGCCATGATGCACCTGGGGCAAACAGGAAAAACGGTCCATGTTTTTATTGAGGAGTGTTCCAAAATCTTTTTCACCATGATGAACTCCATCATGAAATTGGCTCCGATCGGTGCAGGCGGCGCCATGGCATTTACCGTCGGCAAGTATGGTGTCGCCGCATTGACCCCCTTGGGGGATCTGATGCTCAGCTTTTACCTGACCTGTTTCTTGTTCGTTGTTGTCGTCCTTGGCCTGATTGCAGCGATCTCCGGGTTCAATATTTTTCGATTTCTCTCGTACATCAAGGAAGAACTCCTGACCGTGCTCGGCACTTCTTCATCGGAATCGGCATTAGTACCCTTGATGGATAAACTCGAAAAACTCGGCTGTTCTAAATCGGTTGTTGGTTTGGTTGTTCCAGCAGGCTACTCCTTCAATCTGGATGGTACGAATATCTACCTCACGATGGCCGCGCTTTTTGTCGCTCAGGCCCTCAACATAGAACTCACCTGGGATCAGGAACTCACCCTGCTGGGTGTGGCGATGCTGACATCGAAGGGTGCCGCGGGAGTCACCGGCTCTGGTTTCATCACCCTGGCCGCCACCCTGGCTGTGGTGCCGTCGATCCCGGTTGCCGGACTGGCGCTCATCCTCGGCATTGATCGATTCATGTCAGAATCCCGGTCGCTCACCAATTTTATCGGCAACGGTGTCGCTACTGTGGTGGTTGCCGGTTGGGAAAAGGAACTTGACCGAGAGCGACTTAAGAAGGAATTGGGCGGATACAAGCTGCCTCTCCATCGACATCGTTAAAATTTTACCCTCCCTGCCATCCGCTAATTATGGAAAACCAATCGCAACAGTCCATCATCGATGGCGACAGAGTATTCAAAGCCGCCAATGTCAAAATAAAGGCGATACATCCGGTGTTCCTCGGACTTGCCGAGAGCCTCTCCAACGTTACCCTGCTTAGATTTATCAAAATCTATAACGACAGGCTTTGCGCCTCCAATCTATTGAGCACTGACGGGAAAAAAGAGCCGCTTGTTGAAACCAGCAGAACAGACCTCATAGGCGTGGAAATACTCATTGACCCGGCATTTAAAACCGTCCAGTTTTTCTCCATAGTATCATGCAAGCAAGGTAATGGCAGAAAGATCGTGGCCGCCGTCGTTGCAGCGACACCGGCAGACTGGTCACTGGCAGTGGTCATGGATTGGAGCGGTGGCTTCTGGGAAAAAATGAGGGAAGAATACCCGCGAATTATGATTTTTTAGATACATGGCGCTGGGCAACCCGACACGTAGCTATCTCTGAGATTCGGTGGGCTTGGTGGAATTGGTTGCCGGAGCAATCCGATCGCTGCCCTGATGCCGCTCCATCCATTCCGCAAGGATTTGCCGAGAACGATCATCGGTATTGCTGCCATTAAAGAGAACAACACCTTCGCGCCAAGGGCTGTCGGTCAGCAGCCGCAACAGGTAGCTTTGGGTGCGGCGTGATTCGGTGAAGATGATTGCTTTTTCCGCGCCGCCGAATTCGCGTGCTTTGGCAAAGGCAATGTCCAGGGCCTTGAGCAGGGCCATGCCTTTGGCGTTGTGCTCGATGGAAGTGGCAAGCGCGGTGAAGGCATCGAGATCGGCAATTTCTTGTTCAATGGCGACTCGATCCGTCTCGGTCAGCGATTCGACGGCTTCGCCATTGCTCCATTCTTCGACGGTTTCATGCAGTGCTTCGTAGTCTTCATCCAACTCCTCTTCCAGTGCCCTCGCCGGTTCCGCCTTGCGGAGTTTGGCCTTGAGCCGGTTGGAGATGGAGGTCAGAGCGCCGGCTATGGCAAAAGTGGAGGAGGCCAAAAGCTTCCCCAGCATCAGGGTCATCAGAGACCGCTGGCCGGTGGGCAGGGCTTGCAGATTTTCGCGTTGCAGGTATTCGGAGACCAAGCGGTAGAGCCGGTCCGCGTTTTCTTCCGGGGTGAATTCTTCCACCAGAGGCAGGCGCTTGGTGAAGGGGATATGCGGCCTCGTCCTTTGCCCGGTTAACAGCGTCGATTTTTTCTACCTCTCGAGCTGCTAACGCCCTGGAGAATACTGCAAACTTTCAAGTGCCTTGTTGAAAGCCTTGGCTCGCATTTCCGATTTCACTCCGTCGCCCACTTGGTCGCCAATGAACAAGGACTCCTGGGGAATTTGGGGCTTGCCTGCCGTGATCCTAGAAACAATGCTTTTTTGGATAAAGCTGTAATGATCTAATGCTTTTTTGACCTCTAAAGGATTCCCCTTATGAAGATATTCCAAGGCCGGCATAATATTACCGACGGTGCTGGTTGATTTGATAAAAACTGGCAACCCATCATCTTCATTTATTATTCGCAATATTCCACGATAGATACTGTTTTTATCAATGATGCTTCTTTCAATAGTGTCGCTATGCCAAGCGTCGGCAGGAGTGCGTTCCCTGGCTATACCTACAATGGCACCTGTCGCGAAACCTTCATGAAAATTTGTGACAAGCGCCTTGAACCTCGAGGCAAACTCCGAAGAAAATAACTGAACTGGTTTCTTGTCACTGGGATTGATATAGACAATGCCATACTTGTTCGCATCTTTCCTGTCCTGCACCAGCAGAGTGATTAGCGAATTTTCTATTTTCTGGATGTCTGAAATTTTAACACCTATTCTTTCCATCTGCACCTGGGTTGTTTCCCCCCTTTGGCCGGATCGGTTATCCCCTGCCCTGTTCGGCACCATTTCAAAGGGGCTACAATAAGGCTACAGGAAAGGGCAAAGAAAAAGGCGACTCAAGCTAACTACTTGAATCGCCTTAAACTTTAATGGGGTGAGCGATGGGACTTGAACCCACGACCTCCGAGGCCACAACCCGGTGCTACCACCAGCTGAGCTACGCCCACCACGCAATCGCCTGCTTATATACCCAGTAGCAGTTGTTTTCGCAAGGGGAAAGTCAGCTGGCCAACTCCCGTTGGCAATGCTTGCAAACCACGGCTCTGACTTTAACCAATTCAGTGCAGTACGGACATTCTTTCAAAAAATGGTTGGCCAGCACCTTGGCAACGGCCATTTTCACCGTCTGCGCCAGGTTCGGGTCTTTAAAGGTATGATTGCGCAGCGGTTCGACGCAGGCAATATCATTGAGCGGCACCAGGAGGCTTGCCGCCAGGTTGCGGTTTTTGCTCGAGACCGAATCATCCAGCAGCAGGGTCAGCACCGGCTCCAGCGACTGCTGCTCGACACAGCTATCCAAGGCCGCAATGGCGTCCTGCTGACGCTTGAATTGCTCGCTCTGCTGCTTGAAGGCCTCGATATCGACAATACTACCGGTGAAGGCGTCTTTACCGACCACCATCATGTTGTAACTTTCCTTGGAATTGGGAATCTCCATGTAGCGATAAGAACCGACATGGCCGTACTGATTCTCGATATAATCCCACCCCTTGATAAACAGCGGGCATTCGTCGTTGAGACAGACAAACAGGAATTCCGAGCCCCAGCCAAGGCCATCGCCTACATGCACAGGCGGGGCATGGCAGAGTTTGAGATTACCGCTGCAATGCGGGCAGTAATGTTTTTCTTCGATATATTTCAATACGGCGGTCAACATAGATTTCCTGATTCCTTAGGGTTGAATTTGGTTCACCGACTGCGGCAAGGGGCAAGGGGGACCGCCGACCGGCGGTGGCGACAGGCTTGCTCAGCTCGTGCCGGAACGGAAGGCAGGCCTGAAAAGAAAGACCGCACACCACAGGGCGAAGAGCGCAAACAGCAACAAGCTTTTTCTTCGATCGTTTTTCATCGCGTCAAACTAACCACTGGTTCGCCCCTGGTCAACCGGTCCATCAAATCATTCTCCCCAACACTTCGTCCACCGCCTTGGCCTGCTGCATGCGGGCCTGGAGAAAGGCATCGGTCAGATGTCCAGCGTTTTGGTCGATCAGCGTACAGAGACCTTTAATAGAGGCGGCATCTGCCATCCGAATCACCTGGTCCAGATTTTTGGCGAAATCGCTGACGATCTTACGGCTGTCGCCGGCTGTGGACATGATTTCCGCGTAGGTTCGGGGATTTTGTGAATGAACCCGCGACATGGCCAGAATGGGATAGAGCGAGGTAAGGGTGCAATGGGAGGCGATATCTTCGCTGGTGATCTGGTTTTCCCCCAGCGTCATGGCCAAGGCCACCGAGATCACCGTCGGCAGTTTTTGACCGACCCCCATGAGCAGATCGTGCTTCGACGCGGAATCATGATAAATGTCGGCACCGTGTTTGTACAAAAACGCCTCGAATTCACTGCAGAACATGCCGCTGCGCGAGGTCCGGACGACGATGGCGTTTTTATCCTTCATGGTAGCGGCCTGCGGGCCCCAAAGATTATGGACCAGCATCAACTCGACCGTGTCATCGGTTACTTCCAGAGCGCTTTTGATGGTCTCTTCGGATTCGCCGGCCAGGAGGATCAAGGCCTTGCCGCTGCCGATCAGCGGCCCGTACTGACGGACCGTGGCAGAGGTGACCGAAATCGGCACAC
>CAIMMA010000422.1 GCA_903842475.1 uncultured bacterium | reverse complement strand
CAACTACGGCATAAGTAGTAGTCTGTCATTCCCGCGCAGAGACTGTGTCATAATAGTAGATAGTGCCACCAACACCGTCATACCGGCGAAAGCCGGTATCCAGAAATTATTGATATTACTGGATTTACCCTGAAGGGCACTTCGCCGTGTCGCGCTACGCTTGCACGGAATGACAAAAGATGGAAGAAAGTACCTAAAGATAATGATTTCCGCAAAGCAAAAAAATCGAATTGTTCTCGTCCACCCAAGGGGATTCAACTGGTTCCCCGGAAAACGGGATATTACTGATATTGCCAATCGCATGGTGCCGCAGGGATTGCTCTCTATTGCAGCTTATCTTCGTAAGCAGGGGCATGATGTTTTTGTTTATGATTGCCTCGGGCCTCACGCAACATTTGATCTCGGCTTGCAGGTAAAAGTAATTCTTAATTTCCATCCTCAGATAGTCGGTTTTTCCGCTACAACATCTTCTTTCCCTGATGCTGCAGATCTTGCGTTGAAAATCAAAGAGCAATCTCCCGATACAATTACCGTTTGCGGCGGCGTTCATGTTTCCGCGCTGCAAGGAATGATCCTGACAGATTATCCATCCTTTGATTATCTAATTGCCGGTGAAGGCGAAATCACGATGGCAGAGCTCTGTGCAGGAGATGATCCTGCTGGCATCAAAGGACTGATCTGGCGGCGCAATGATGAAGTAATTACCAACGTGCCACGCCCGCAGATTGCTGATTTAGATTCTCTGCCATTCCCCGCTTACGAAATGCTCCAGGGATTCCCGCATGACTACCACTTGCCCTTGTTCAGCTATATCCAGACACCAGGCGCGACAATGATTACCTCACGGGGCTGCATGTTTCAATGCTCCTATTGCGATCGCTCCGTTTTCAAGAAGGGGTTTCGTTATAATTCAGCCGTTTACATCTACGAGCACATGAAACATCTGCGGACAAGATTCGGTGTCCGGCACATTAATATATATGATGATTTGTTCACTGCCAACAGGTCGCGGATTGTCGAGCTTTGCGAAAAACTAGCACATCAGCCGCTGGGAATTAACTTCAACTGTGCGGTTCGCGTGGGATATACGGATGATAACTTGCTCAGAATGCTTAAAAGCGCCGGTTGTCTAATGGTTTCTTTAGGTATTGAATCAGCCGATCCGCTGATGCTTAAACGCCACAAATCCGGTGTATTGCTTGATGATGTGCGTGATACCGTGCAACGTATTCAGGCTGCGGGACTCCGTGCTAAAGGTTTGTTTATGATGGGCCTGCCGGGAGAGACGCCAGAATCGATAACGCGCACATCTGATTTTATTATTTCACTGTGACTCGACGAGATGAATATGGCAAAATTTACGCCTTTCCCCGGAGCGCCTCTATGGTCAAACATTCGTGAGGAAGGTACTTTTAATGAAGACTGGCGGCTGATGAATTGCCTGAACTTTGTTTTTGTACCAAATGGTATTGAATCTCAAGAAAAGCTCGACCATCTCTATAACGAACATGTTAAACGCTTTTATTCCGACTGGGGCTGGCGCAAGAAATTCCGCAAGCGTCTCTGGCAGCACCGCAAAAGCCTTTTTTACTTATTGCGACATTTGCCTTCATTCTGGGCGGCAAAAAATCAGTTTGAGCCGGGGAAATAAATTGTGTTTAAATTGACTTCTATAAAGAAGAACGGATAAGGAGACAGCATGGCAAAAGGTTCCTCCTAACTGACGCATTTTTATCAAACGGATGTACTCATGTTGCCTTACAGGCCGCTTTCACGGATCAAGGTTAACCAGGCATGGCGCAATATTGCAAGGGCTGGTGACTGACGGGTTGCCTCAAGATGTGCCACGCCCCGCAGGCGAACAGGGGGAACGCTGCTGGGCGCGCATTGATCAAGCCTTACCCGATAATGTGGTGAGACTGGAACCAGTTGGTGCTGTTCATCCGGATGGGTTGGAATAGGTCCGCCATAGAAGGAGGCGAGTGAGAAGTCATCAAGTAGGGTTGTGCTGACCCGGTCTATTCCAGCAATCTTGCAGTTGAAAGCACCGTATTCAACCGCGTCAGGTATAAATCGCGCAGAGCCGCCTATACTGATCCGCTTCAGATCCATTTCTTCCACGTACACATCCACCCGGTTCCTGGTCAGGTCGGCAACACTTGCCACCCATTCGCGGGCAGCCACCCAGCCACCGAGCATGATCTCATCGTTTTTGTAAACAACCGTGCCGTTAAAAGGAGCCCGCAGTTGGAGTCGAGCTTCTTCACTTTTAAGGCTTTGCAGAATACCGGTATCACCATGCAGCCTTTTCTGAAGCACATTACCCTGGCTGAGCAGTTCTTCGTTGAAGGCCTGCTGGTTAACCTGCCAGCGGCTGAGCGAAGCTGAAGGAGCTGATTCAGCCTTACGTTGATCAATATCTGGCGATGTCAAGCTGGCCAGAAGGTCTCCGGCATTGACCTTGGAGTTCAGGGCTGTTGCAGGTGCCTCAATCAGCCAGCCCGGCGCTGGCGCCACCAGACGCTGTTCTCGGGCTGCCCCCAGAATTGCCGGTGCGGAAACTGAAGCCTGCCAGGGCAGCAGTAGCAGCAGCAGGCCGATCACCAACAAAAATAGCGATCTAAATAGTGCCGGCGTTTGACCTATCTCCCTGCGGCGCTCCCACCAGACCTTAATCTCACTGGTGATCGGCAGGGCGATGAACCAGATAATCTCCACCGCAAACAGCAGTATCCCCAGTGCCTTGAAAAAGAAGTGATAGACGAGCAGGGCGATCCCCAGAAAAAGCACCAGGCGGTAGATCCAGACCGCCAGAGAAAAGATGATAAGAAAACGGCGCAGACCGAGTGTAACTGTTTCCGGTTCAGGATTTCCGAATCCGAACAGCGCTTCCCGCAGCCACCAACGGCCAAAGGCAAAGGAGCGGGGATGGAGATTGGGGATAGAAAGCAGATCGGCCAGGATAAAGTAGCCGTCAAAACGAAGGAAGGGTGAGGCGTTAAGGGCCAGGGTCATAACCCATGCAGTAGTGGCCAGAAAGAATGCCGCACCTCTTGCCGAACCGTCAGGTAAAAGCAGCCATGCCCAGGTGGCCAGCACTGCCAGTGTCAGTTCCGCTATAATTCCAGCACTGCCGATAATCAGTCGTTGCTTGCGGGATTGCAGCTTCCAGGCCTCATTGGTATCGGTGTAGAGCATGGGAGTCATGACCAGAAAAGCAACCCCCATGGCAGGTACTTTGCAACCGTAACGGTGCGCTGCACAGGCGTGCCCCAGTTCATGAATAATTTTGGCAAGTGGGATAGTAATTGCAAGAGTTAGGATCCCTTCCAGGCTTTTAAAGGTGGTGAAAAAGTTGATGAACTGATCCCAGTGCCGGGATACCAGCAGCAGTGCGGCTACTGCCAGCACCAACATGGACAGCAAAAAAAGAGGGGTAAAGAAGATGTTGGCTATTGGGGCGATGGTCTCAAGAAAACGCTGTGGCCGTACCAGGGGAACACGAAAAAATAGATAGTTTTTGATTAGCCAGATCCACCAACTGCTGCGCATTCTGTCGCGGGCAGCCATTATGCGCTTGGTTGTGGCAGCACCCTGAGGTTCGGTCAGAAAGTGGGCTTCAAGAAAAGGCACCAGTGCCTCTACATCCTGGTTTTCAACGCATAGAGTGGTTGCCTGGTTGACCGCTTTACTTACCGCCTCCGGAGTGCCCAGGTTCCAGCGGGAGAGCATCTCAAAGGCAGACCAGGTGATCAGGTAGAACTGGTTGGCCGCAGGATCATGCAGCGACCAAACCGGTGAGCCGTCACGCTGTGGCGGAGCCGGAAACAGAGCCAGTTCCTGGCGCAGAGGGGGTAGTGTTTGAGAGGCTTCCATCATGGCTGCATCACCATCCCAAACGCTGACGCACGGCTGTCAGTGGACGTCTGAATATGGCATAACCCAGAGACACCTTCATGCCATAAATTTTGGCAATACCTGAAAGTCCGATCCTGGGCAGATCTGAGGAATTGATAAAATCAGCCTTGAGACGATAGCCAACCTGCCCTCCCGGCATTACCTCGGCCCGGAAGGCAGCTGTGGTCAGACGTGCTTCATGGGGATGCTGGGGATCATTGGTCAGGTAGAGGGTAATCCGAGTTCCTGGCTCAAGTGCAATAGCATCAGCCACCGGCAGTCGGATCAACAACTCTGCCTTCTGCGGATCAGCGATCAGCAAAACCTTCTCGCCAATGGTAACGCCTTTGCCGACCCAGTCGGTGGGGTCACTGAAAATAGCAATTCCGTCCCGTGGAGCAACAGCCTCCATGCGTTGCAACAGTTTGCCAGTGCCGGAAAGATCTGCTGCCCGTTCTTCCATTCTGCCACGACGGGGAGCCATTTCGGTCTTGCCGCGATCATCCTGCAAAGCCAGCACCGATGCCTGTCGGTACTCCTCGGCGGCCACTTCGTAGGACTTGCGGGCCATACCCTGTCTTGAGCGCAGTCCGGTCTTGTCCATGCTGAATAACACCTGACCGGCTTTAACCGCTTGATTGGGTCTAACGTAAAACTGTTCAATGACCCCATCGAGGGGGGCGCGCACCAGAAAGGGGTCTTTGGCGGTTACCTCCGCCGGTGCCATTACTGACAGATGTACCGGTATCAGCAACGCCAGTACCAGCGCTGATGCAAGACCGATTTTAACATACAGATTCCTGCCGGCTGAACGAAGCTTGTCACGGAAAGGAGTCTTGCGTTGATGCAGAGTCAAACCGTGGCTGAAGATGGAACCTAGCTCTGCTGCCAACGCCAGTTCACCCTCCTGCCAGACATCTTCCCGTGCGAGCAGTAAAATACCAAAGAAACTGCCATCCGGCCTGACGAGAGGCACCGCCAGTCCGTTTGCCGGCAGCCATTCCTGCCAGTCGGAAGCAATAGCGCTAGGGAGCGCTGAAACGGCAATCGGAGTCGGCACTGTAGGGCAGAGCAGAGCAGGGAAAAGTTCAGTAAGCCAGTTAAGGTAGGGAGAGTTGCGATCCGGCAAAGGCAGCCCTGACAGGGCAACCACTCCTGATCCCGAAAGCCAGAGAACAGCCTGACGGTAATGCAGCAACAGCTTGGATTCATTAACTGCAATAAATGCTGCTTCATCTAAAGTGCGTGAGGTGCGAATCCGTTGCTGCAACTGTAGGATCAGACTTAATCCTAGTACCTGACCGGACTGTTCAACACTCATTTGCGTTTGCCCCCGCCAAAGGTAGCCCAGCCACTCATGCCGGGCAGCAGTTCAAGCTGTCTGCCATCT
>CAIMMA010000421.1 GCA_903842475.1 uncultured bacterium | reverse complement strand
GAAATCGTCCTGTGGTTCGGGGGGTGCACTGGCGCAGTCGCAGGGGGCTGATGCCAGGGGCCGGGGCGGCGAGGACCATTGTCGGGCGGTGAAGTTGACGCTTTTCTCGCGCCCTTCGATTGCGGTGGGGATGGCGGTTCTCGACTTGGGTTCACCGGTGGAGCAGCAGGCCGCCGGGCGGTTGGCCAACGGGGTGAGGCGGCCATCCTCCGCCACCAGAAAAGAACCGTGGAAGGAGCAGAGCGCATGTTCGCAGGCAGGCGGGGCAAAGTGTTCGGCTCGGATGGCGCCGTTGCACTGGGCTTCGATCAGTTCCAGCACCTCCGGCAGGGTTAACCGGTCCTGGTCGGCCGGTCCTTGCGGATAGCGGCCGAAATAGCTGATCGGCTGAAAATGGACGCCGCGCACCGTGGGCGCCCAGCGGGCGGCGTAGTCGATGATTGCCCCGATCTCCGAGGTATTGACGCCGGGAACCAGGGTCGGCACCAGCACCACGCCCAGACTGGCCGCCGCGCAATGCTCAATGGCCTGCGCTTTGATCGCCCTCAGGTCGCGGCCCCGCAGGGTAAGGTGGGTGTCGCGGCGCAGGCCGTCGAATTGGAGGAAAACCGAGGCCAGGCCGGCTTCCTTGAGCGAGACCGCATACGCCGGGGCAGCGGCCAGCCGCAGGCCGTTGGTGTTGAGTTGGAGGAACGAAAAACCCTTGCTCAGGCCCAGGCTGATGATCTCGGCCAGGTCCTCGCGCAGGGTCGGTTCGCCGCCGGACAACTGGATGTTGCACGGTCCGGAGGCCTCGAAAACGCGATCATAGAGCATGCCGATTTGCGCAAGCGTAGGCTCGGCGTCCGCCTGCGCCTGGCCGGCGTCGGCAAAACAGACCGGGCAGCACAGGTTGCAGCGGTTGGTGATCTCGATCAGGGCGGTGCAGGTGTGCTGGCCATGGCTCGGGCAGAGGCCGCAGTCAAAGGGGCAGCCTTGGCTGACAGCGGTAAAGGCCCGGCGCGGCGCGGAAGGTTTTTTGGGACGCAGCCAGGTGGCAAACGGGATCGATCCCCTCCAGATCGGGGTGCGGAAGGTGCCGTGGTCGGGGCACTGTTTGACCAAAAAGACGGTATCGTCCTGTTGCTCGCGGATGGCGGCAATCCGCTTAAGGCAAATCGGGCAAAGGCTCGCGGTTGCCGACAGGAGTTCGATGGGACGATCAGTACCCATGGTTTTGTTCCTTGGGCAGGCTGGGATCGATATGGTGCTCGACCAGGATGGCGAGGATGACCTCGCGGGCCCGCACCATGATATTGCCGCAAACCTCGGGCTTGCGGCCACCGTGAAAGGCAACGATCTCATCGCAGCGGATGCCGCCCCAGGAGGTGGCGCCCTGTTGGAACCAGTCCATGAATTGGGCCAGCAGCAGGGGGGCGCAATCCAAAGGCTGTTCTTCGGCGCTGCCTTTGGCGGCGTACAGGGCCAGAACGCAGGCGGCGCCGCTGGCCACGCCGCAGAGGTCGCCCCTGCCCATGCCGTCGCATAATCCGGCCATGGCGCGGACCAGGGGGATGTTTTCTTCGCCCATGTCTTCCATGCTGAGCTGGATCATAATCTGGCTGCAACAGAAGCCTTGGGCGGCCAACTGCATGATGCGGAGTGCGGTTTCATCCATGACGCAACCCTCTTCGGGCAATAAGCACATAATAGCCCAGGGGTGCGGTGGCCAGGGCGCAACAGGTCTGGTGCGCTGCCTCCGCATCCATGAACAACTGCCAGAATATTTCCAGGCTGCCGTAGGAAAAGATGATCTGACCGGCCAGTTGTTTGAGCAGGTCGCTGCGTTCGCGCCGGGAAACCAGGGTGAAACCGGCACGAACCAGGCCCTCGGTGATGGTCTCCAGGGGCAGGGCGCTGCTGATACAGCTCCGTAGTTGCGGCAGATCGGGTTGCTGTTCCGGCCGCTTACAATAGATGTCGGTGAGGATCAGGGTGCCGCCCGGGCGGAGCACCCGGTGCATCTCCCGCAGGCTGGTTGGGATGTCGCCGGTCAGGCTGAGGACGCATTCGCAGATGATGCCATCAAAGTGCTGGTCGTCGCAGGGGATCGCCAGGGCCGATCCCTGGAGCAGTGCGGCGGTCGGTGCCAGTTTTGCCGCCTTTGCCAGCATGGCGGCGGAGGGGTCGAGGCCGGTGGCGCTCAGGCCGAAGTTCGATGCCAGCAGCTTGAGCGTATGGCCGGGACCGCAGCCGATGTCGAGCACGGCGGAGCCGGGTGCCAGGTTGGAGAAGCTCAGGAGTTCGGCGGTCAGGGCCAGGCCGCCGGGTCTGAGCGTGCCGCCGGTCAGTTCGAACAGTTCGTCCTGTTCGTAGAGGGTGACCGCAGGGGCAGGGGGGGGTAGGCAGGTTGCTTGCATCTTATTTATCTTCCAGCAATTGTTCGACTTCCAGCATCTTGCCCACGGCCAGGCTCTCCGGCACCAGGATGAAGCCGCATCCCGCGCAAGCCATAAGTTCAACGTTGAAGGAGCCGCCCAGGTACGTCACCGTGACCTTGGCGGGTTGCAGGGGCAGACGACATGGGTTGCACTGCCAGGCAGTGGCCTCGAGAAAGGAAAAGGTGCTCATTGGTTGACCTCCGGCAGCTGCATGCGGTGACTGTAACCGGTATGAACCCGATACCCATCGGTATCGGGTTCATATTCAACCCAATAGGTCACCCGCACCGGTTTGAAGCAGGCCAAGCGATGCTGGTTATCCGGGTTGATCAGATACCGGCCGGATGTTTCGGCCCAGTGAAGTACTTTTTGTAAATCCTCTTCTAAAATGTGGCGGCTGTTGAGCAGGTCGAGGACCTCTGGGCTGAGGAGCAGGCGGATCTTTTTATGGGCGGGAATCGGGCCGGTTGGTTCCTGCCAGAGAGTGGTCAGCAGATCTGCCTTGAGCCGGGCCCGGTTCTCATGGCGCTGGGAAAAGCCGGGGTTGGCTCGAGCGAGCGGATCGCTCCCTCCGGATTCCGGAAAAATATAGTCGAGCAGATGGGCCACCGGTCGGCCGGTGGCGGCCAGATTGTCGCGGCACATTGCGCAGTAAGCCAGTCCGTCGAGGGTGCTCCGCTGGGCTTTAACAATCGCCGCCTTCTGCCCCAGCGGTTGGTTGGCCATCTGCATCAGGCCGCCGTAGCCGCAGCAGTCGGCCAGTTCGCCGTTGAACGCGTTTTCGACAATATCCAGATCCAGTTTGGCGCAGAGGCTGCGCACGCTTTTTCGCAGAGCGTCCTGGGAGCGGGCGGTGCAGGGATCGTGGAGGGTGAGCGGTACAGCGGGTGTATTCGGTCCGCCGGTCGGCAGGTCCAGGCCATCGAGCATTTCCCAGAGTGAAGTTACCTCGATCTCCTTGGTGAATTCCTTGAAAATGGAAAGGCAGGAACTGCAGGCCGTGATCACGGTCGGGTTACCCAGCCGTTCGATCGCTTTTTGGAAATCATGCAGGGTTTGGATGAACAGTTCCTGCTGCCCGGACCAGTGGGCGGGAATGCCACAGCAGCCGAGCATCAGACCAACGCCGCCCTGCAGTTGCCCAGTAAGAAAACCATAGGTGTGCTTCACCGCATCCGGTGCCGAACCAGCCAATTGGCAACCAGGATAGAACAGATAGCGGCTGGCTGTGGTGCCCGGCTGGTGGCGGCTGAGGCTGCAGAACTCGCTCAGGCTGAAGCGCATATCCTCGAGGGCAAAGTCGTGGGGCGAGGGCGGCATGTGGTGGTTGTCCACCATATTTTGCCGGGTGGTGCGGATGACCTCGGCCACCGGAAAATCGTGGGGACAGATCGCCGCGCACTGGCCGCAGAGGCTGCAGGCGTTGATCATCTTGTTGGCGTTTCGGGTGCCTTGGACAATAGCTTGATTATTATAAATTTTGCGGATCAGTGTTTTTGGATATTCCTTGTATTCGCGGAGATAGATACACTGTTTAACGCATTCCATGCACTCGCAGCGGATGCAGCGGCCCGCCTCGGACTGGGCCTCGGCGGCGGTATAGCCGCGGGCCGGGTCGATGGGGAGTATTTCGGCGGCCGGGGAAAAGTCCTTGGTGACCGTGACCATCCGGGTGGTGCAGCTCCCTTCCTTGTCGCGCTGGGCGGTGAGGGAGACGTTTTGGAGAAAACGTTCGATGGACAGGGCCACCTTTCGACCGTCATCCACCTGTTGGATCACCGAGTATGCAGCTCCTGCTGGTGTCCCGCCGCCGCCAAAACAGCCCTCCCGATCGAGGGCCAGGGTGAGCGGGTCGGGTTTACCGACAGCAAAGGGCACTAGAGCGGTATCCATCTCATCCCAATCGAAGTAGACGGCGTCGTGTCCCTTGATCAGGGCGTCGATGGCTTCGGGGTCGATCGGGGATGAAGTGTGCAGTGCAACACCGTAACTTTCCATGAGAGCGACGGCTTGGAACAAGGCGGTTTGGGGCAGGATGTTTTCCGGATAGCTGCGCAGCGTTCCGCCCGGCGACGGGTGCGGGGTGACCAGGGTGGTTGGTCGTCCCTTGCGGGCCAGGTCGAGGGCGGCGGTCATGCCGGAGAGCCCGGCGCCGATCACCACCACCTTGCCGCCCTTGACGGGCAGTTTGGGGAGCGTCAAGGCTGTCTGGCTGTTGGTGACGCAGAACTGTTCCAACCTGCCGATGGCGAGCGGATCGCCGATCTCGCTCCGTTTGCAGAAGGGCCGGCAGGGCTGGTCGCAGAGGCGGCCGATGATTTCGGGGAAGGGCATGGTCCGGTCGAGCACCCGCCGGGCCGAACGGACATCGCCCTTGGCGAGAGCGGTCATAAAGGCGCGGACATCGACATGGATGGGGCAGGCCGCGGTGCAAAACGGCAGTTCCTCCTGGATGCAGCGGGCCTCGAGATCTCTGAGTTGCGGTTGATCCATCGCGGGTGACCGGGTTGAAATGTCAGGGAAGATTCCTTTGAAAAAAGATCGTACAAAGATGCCAAAAAAAAGGAAATCGCCGGGGCAGCAGGGAGCACTGCCCCGGCGAGATGCAGACGCGGTGCTATTTCGGCATGGCGGCCAGCACCTTCTCCGGCAGGGCCGGGAGGTTCCGGACCCGGGCGCCGCAGGCGTTGTAGATGCCATTGATAACTGCGGCATGCGGACAGGTCAGCGGCATCTCGCCGACCCCGGAGGCCCCGAACGGCCCATCCGGACGCGCCGATTCGACATAAATGATTTCCATGTTGTCCGGAATCTGCTTGATGTACGGAAAGCCGGCGCCGGCAAGGGTGGAATGCTTCTTGATGTCCTCGAAGTCCTCGGTGAGCGCCAGGCCGATCCCCTGGGCCAGGCCGCCATAGATCTGGCCATCGACCACCAGTTTATTAACGACCTTGCCGACATCGGCCACGCAGGTCATGCCTTCGACAACGGTTTTGCCGGTGGCCATTTCGACCGCGACTTCCGCCATGAACAGGCCGTACATGTAGCAGCAGAAGGGGCTGCCCTGGCCGTTGGCATCACAATCCTTGGCCGGAGCACTCCATTTGCCATGGACCTTGGTCGGAATCTTTTCGGCCACCATCTCCGCATAGGTGCGGAAGGAACCGTCGGCCTTCTGCATGACCTTGAGCAGTTCCTCGCAGCCGACCCGGATGGATTGGCCGACAACCACCTGGCTGCGGCTGCCGCCGGCGGGACCGGAGTTGGGGCATTTGCTGGTGTCGTTCATCACCAGTCTGATCCGGTCGGCGGAGATCCCCAGGGGCAACAGGGCTTCATGCGCCGTGGCCAGGGTTCCCATATCCGCACCCTGGCCATGATCTTCCCAGGTGTTGAAGATGGTAACGGTATCGTCGGCATTGAGTTCGACATCGCTCTCCGCCGTATCCGGGCCGTCCAGGCCGGAACCGTAGACCCCAAGGGCGATGCCGACCCCGCGCTTGACGGCATCGGTGCAGTTGGTGGCGGCCTTCTGCTTCGCAGCTAGGTATTTCGGTCGAAGGATATCGAGCATCGAAGGCAGCGAGTAGACCTCGGGCGCTTGGCCGGTGGGGGTGGTGGCGCCCTGGCGATAGCAGTTTTTGTACCGCAGTTCGAGGGGATCGATGTTCAGCTTCTCCGCCAACTCATCCATCAGCACTTCAGAGGGGAATTCACTTTCAGTTGAACCGTACCCACGGAAGGCGGAACCCCAGGCGTGGTTGGTGCAAACGGTGCGGCCCTCGCCCCGGATATTTTTGATGTCATAGCCTGCACCGATAAACTGGGCGCCGCGCAGGGTCAGCAGATCGCCGAATTCGGAGTACGGTCCATGATCGACCGACCAGTCCGACTCCATGCCCAGGAGCTGGCCCTCCTTGCTGGCGGCATAGCGCACGGTGGTGAAAAACGGCGAACGTTTGCCGGTATAGGTCTGCTGCTGAAAGTAGTCGTAGCAGAGGAACACCGGACGGTTGGTGGCGATAGCTGCGGCCCCGACTAGGGCTTCCATGGTCGGACTGAACTTGTAGCCGAAGGTGCCGCCGGTGTTGTTCTGGATAATGACAAGATTTTCCGGCTCCACGCCCAGGCCGGGGGCGATCATGTACAGATGCAGGTGGACGCCGATGGATTTGGAATGGATCACCAGGCGACCGGCATCGTCATGGTAAGCGTAACCGACATCGGGTTCGATCGGCATGTGGGGCTGCCGGCCGACATAGTAATTGCCTTCGATTATGACGTCAGCTTTCTCGAAGATCGGCCCGGTCTCTTCGCCCTTGGCGATCTTCTGGATGTAGTAGATGTTGGGGGTGCCGGGATGGATTTCGAGGGCGTCGGGCTCCATGGCGGCCGGGGCGCTCATGTAGGCCGGCAGTTCTTCCAGTTCGACCTTGACCATTTTGGCTGCGGCCCTGGCGTGTTTCTCGGTATCGGCGCAGACAATGGCCATGGCGTCACCGAACTGGAATACCTTGGTGTCGCAGAGGATCGGTCGATCCCAGCCGTCACCCAGGTTGGAGGGGAAGGTAATCAGGCCGGTGATCCGATTCTTGCCCTTGATATCCTTGGCGGTGACCACCTTGAAGACGCCGGGCATCTTTTCGGCTTCACTGGTATCGATGGAGAGAATGTTGGCGTGGCTGACCTCAGCCTGGACCAGAGCCAACTGCAGGGTATTTTCCGGGAGCGCCAGGCCGTTGTCGGCGCCGAAATCCCAGGTGCCGGTGACCTTGGCGGCGGCGCTGGGCCGCGGCATGTTGGTGCCGAAGACTTTGCCGTCTTTGGGGATTTTATAGGCCAGTTCTTTGAGGGTAAGGACACCGTTAAGGACCTTGGCCGCATCCTGAACCGCGTCGACCAGTTGTTTGTAGCCGGTGCAGCGGCAGGCGTTGCGGTATTTCTGGAACCAGTCGCGGATGTCTTCGCGGGTCGGATCCGGGGTGGCGTCGAGCAGGGCCTTGGCGGAAACGATGAACCCTGGGGTGCAGAAGCCGCACTGGGCGCCGCCGTGCACCATCCAGGCCATCTGGATGGCGTGGAGATCCCGGGGGGTGCCGATGCCCTCGACGGTGGTGATGGCCGCACAGTCCGGCACCCGGTCCATCTTGGTGATGCAGGAGCGAATCAGCTTGCCGTCCATGATCACATTACAGGCGCCGCATTGCCCCTTGCCGCAACCCACCTTGGTGCCGGTGAGGCGTAGGCTTTTACGAATGACATCGGACAGTAGGTCGGACGCTTCCGTGACCACCTCGCGTTCGATGCCGTTGACGTACAGTTTTCTTTTGATCATTAGTCTCTCCCTAATGAATAATTGCGCAACATTCGGGTTGCCGTATTTATTAAAATGACGAATCGTCGCTAGCGATCGGTGTGCATGGGCCGGTTGGGTACGATAAAG
>CAIMMA010000420.1 GCA_903842475.1 uncultured bacterium | reverse complement strand
CCCTGGTGCGCATTCGCGCCACGCCAGGCACACTGGGGCCGGTGAGGATCACGGTAGCTTCTCCGCTTCGCCGTGTCCTTCCGGCAAGCCAGCTTGATTCCCCACCCAAAGTCGGCTATCCTCTGGTAGAACATGAAATCACGGCCAGGGAGGCACCATGGGGCAGTCGACCAAGACAACGGGAGGGGGCGAGGATCTGCATCGGCTGGAGGCCGGCTTCGGGAGGTGGCGCCGAAACCGTCGGGGATTGGAGCGCATCCCTGAGGACCTCTGGCTTGAAGCGGCCAGCGTAGCAAAGGGATATGGCGTTTACCAGGTATCCCGGCGATTGGGGTTGGATTATAATGCCCTGAAGCGCCGCACCGAGGAGTCAAGTCCCAGATCTCCACAGCAGGATTCAGCCTGCCAGTTCGTCGAGATCGACATGAAAGAGGCCCCAATGATGAACGATTGCCTTATAGAACTGGAGAGTGGAGGCCGTGAAAGGATGACAATTCGCTTACCCCGGGCAG
This sequence comes from uncultured bacterium, assembly GCA_903842475.1. Taxonomy (GTDB): domain Bacteria; phylum Desulfobacterota; class Desulfobulbia; order Desulfobulbales; family Desulfobulbaceae; genus Desulfobulbus. The sequence continues at coordinate 2,203 of CAIMMA010000420.1, read as the reverse complement.
ATCCGGCAGACGTGCAGGCTTGGATGACGACATTCTGGTCTCGCCGGAGATGATCCAGGTCACGCCTCATATGCGGGTGCTTGTGGGAGTGGAACCGGTAGATTTCCGCAACGGAATCGATGGACTGGCGCAGTTGTGCCGTGGGCGGCTTGGTTCGGACCCATTGTCCGGGACATTGTTCGTGTTCCGCAACCGTCGTGGATCAGCGATCAAAGTGCTGGTCTACGATGGCCGGGGCTTTTGGTTGTGTCAAAAGCGGCTTTCTCAAGGACGGTTCCGCTGGTGGCCGAAAGGAGCGGGAGTCCCGGCCAGCGTCATGGAGGCGCACGCCCTGCAGGTGCTTCTTGCGGGAGGGGATCCAAAGGCGACCCGTACCGGGCCAATGTGGCGACCGATCATTCCGGTGTCATGATCTTTTGAGACGCCCCGGCTTGCGTTCAGATCCACCGGCGTATCCTTCTTGTCATGAACGACAGTCTGAGCTACCGCGGCCGGAAAATCAGCGAACAAGATGTGCTTTTCATCCGGGATTTCATCGCCTGCCATCCCGGAAGCAGCCGCTATGCCCTTTCCGTCCGGTTGTGCGAAGCGTGGGACTGGCGGCAGGCCAACGGAGTGTTGCGGCACGAGGTCTGTCGTGGTCTGATGCTGATGCTGCACCGTGCTGGGCACATCGAGCTACCGGCAGCACGAAGGCCGCAGATCAAACCGCGCGACAAAAGTTTAGGATACGGCAGGCCATCGCTGGACGAGAATCCGATGATCTGCCCCCTGCAGGAATTGCCCGAGGTGGAATTTCAACAGGTCCGCCAGAAGCCGCAGGAGGCCTTGTTCAACGGGCTTATTGAGGCGCATCATTATCTGGGCTACACCCAGCCGGTGGGCGAGCACCTGAAATTTCTGGTCTATGCCGGCAAGCGGCCCCTCGCCTGTTTCGCGTGGTGTTCGGCCCCCCGGCATTTGGGATGCCGTGACCGTTTCATCGGCTGGAGGCCAGAATCGCGTCGGCGTCAGATACACCTCATCGCGTACAATACCCGGTTTCTGATCCTGCCTTGGGTGCGGGTGCCGCATCTGGCCTCCCATCTCATCGCCGGCATGACCCGCCGATTAGCGGAGGAATGGCAGCGCGTCTACGCTCACCAGGTTCATTTCGCCGAGACCTTTGTGGAGCCCGGACGTTTCCGCGGGTCCTGTTACCGGGCCGCGAACTGGATCTCGCTTGGATTCACCTCGGGACGGGGAAACAATGACCAGACCTTCTGTCAAAACCGGCCCATCAAGGAGATGCTGGGATATCCGCTGCACCGCAGGTTCCGGGAAATTCTGTGCGGGGAGGTGGCGTGATGAAAACGCCGCCATGCATCGATATTTCGAAGGCTGAGGCAGATGCCTGCTTGCAGCGCCTGAAGCCCTTAGTGAGTCCGGCGGACTTCGAATTTGTCCAGGGCATGGTGGCTACGCTCTACTATCTCAACCAGAGCGTGGAAGACAAAAGCGTGTCGCTGCGGCGCTTGTTGCGGATGATTTTCGGTTCAAGCACGGAGAAGATGGAACAGGTGCTTGGTAAGGACCCCGAGGGGAAGGATACGACGCCGGATGGGAAAGAGGATGAGGTAAAGAAAAAGAAAAAAGCCCCCGGACATGGTCGCAATGGGGCCAAGGCCTACAATGGGAAAAAGGTGCCGGTCAAATTGACCATGACGCCTGGGTGTTCCTGTCCGGACTGCCAGAGAGGCAAGTTGCATCCGCTACGCCCCGAGTTGGTGGTACGCATCCGCGGGGCGGTGCCTTTGTCGGCGACAACCTACGAACTGGACAAGCTGCGTTGCGGATCCTGCGGCAAAATCTATACAGCCCCACTACCGCCAGAGGCCGGGGACAAAAAGTACGATGCGACAGCAGCCAGCATGATCGCCGTGCTGAAATACGGCACTGGTCTGCCTCTCTATCGCCTAGGCAAGCTTCAGGAGAACCTGGGCGTACCGCTGCCCCCATCTACGCAATGGGATGTCCTGGCCGAGGCGGTGGAGGAGGTGGCTCCGGCCTACGACGAACTGCTACGCCTGGGTGCCCAGGGCGAGGTCTTGCACAATGATGATACGGGCGCAAAAATCCTCGATTGCATGGGAAAACGCTTGGCCCAATCTCCCTCCGCACGGTCCGAACACCCGGACCGCAAGGGGTTATTCACGACCTGCAT
>CAIMMA010000419.1 GCA_903842475.1 uncultured bacterium | reverse complement strand
GGCCAGGAAACTGAGTTCGATCCCGGCCAGGGCCCGTTTGGTAATGGTCGGCATATAGGACCGAGAGGTGACCCTGGTGAGATGGGCGAGTGATTCGAAAATCTGTTGCAGATCCAGTGCGGTCCAGAACACCAGATAATAGTGATTGCGCGGTTGGAAGACATCCTCGCTCAGTTTTTCGGCAACGAAACTGTCGCCATCCCGTTCCAGCGGAATGATGTACTCAGGGCCGGTGATAAAATCCGCCAAGGCGATCTCTACGGCATTTTGCACACGACTGAAACAATCCCACAGGGTTGTATGGTTGTAGGGCGGCACCGTTTCCCCGTTCAAGGTCTCTCCCATGACGTCAATCGAGGTGGAAAAGGTCGAGAGTTCCGCCACTAACTGCCGTAGCGCCAGATAGGCGTCATGGGGGTGGGCGGTTCCGGATTCGCACATCTGCGAAAGCACGGGGATGTGGCGATTCAGGCAAGAGAGCGCCATGATATAAGAGATATAGCGGGATTCCGACTCGCCCGTCTCCAGATTTTTCAGCCTTTTATACCCTTCCAACTGCCGGCCGCGCGCGGCCAATCGGTCACGAATGTCCCGCACCAGGGCGAATAGACGGTCTGCGGAGCGCAGCGACAATACGGGCGGAATAAAACTGGGCAGCAATCGCACTCGTTCTGTAACTTTTTCCAATCTGGCGATGGGAATGATCTCGTAATTGTCCAGCAACGCTGTTTCGGTCTGCCAGAACAGCCTGAGCTGATACTGCATCCCCTGCACCTGCCCGGCCTGGCCGTTCAGATAAAGATCCCGGACCTCTTCCGGAGCCGAGGCGGCGACAAAACGGGTCTTGATATCGGCAAGTCCCCTCAATTCTTCAACAACGGTCACGTTGGGCTCCATCTGGCTCATAATGCGGAGGCCGAGATAGATCGTGATCGGTTTGTCCCAGTTTTCCCAGGCATCCTCAAACGAACGCCGCTCAACAACCGCATTCCCGGGAAAAACAGCATACACCCCGCTGGGAAACAAGAATTTTCCCCTGAGGATTTCAACGGACATTGTGGCAAGAGCCGACTCCTGAATGTCCATCTCGGCCACGCCCCAGAAATACGGCTGCAGGAATTCCCACAAAGGGGCGAGGCGGGATTCAAGAAAAAGATCATTCAACTGCAAATGCTGGGGCTGTAGAAAAAGCCCATGCCGCCAAAAAATTGGCCTGGTGAATTCCATATCAATTGCTCCCGTACTGTTGGATCATGTTCCGTCCAGCGAAGATGTTAAGATTCAGTACACCAGGTGCGGCAAGCACTTCCTGCTTGCCGGGGGTAAGGACCACAGGGATTTCAAAAAGACGCGTTGCCTGATCGGGATCGGCCTGGAAAAACCCTGCCACGATCCCGACGAAACGGCTGTTTTCAGCTCGGTCCAACCTGACCACTCGCTCTTCTCCCGGCTGGAGGAAAAACTGGTCAAAGGTGGTCACGGACGGATCAAAACGATGCGCATCCATGATTTCTGTCAGTTTTTCGCGATTGACACCATAGCTCAGGTAGACATTCGGGTCGCTCATCTGGTAGACGGCGACCGCTAGGGCATGCGATTCGCCGTCATAAACGTTGAGTTCGGCATCCGCCTTGAAGCGGATCTCGAGAGCTTTGGCGGCAAACGTCCACTTAACCTGGGGCACGGCATAATTTTTTTTAAGTTCCTCGTTGGCTATCCTGGCTTTTTCATTAGCCTCTTTAGCCGCCTCCAAAGGCGTAGGCGCAGGCGGGGGAGGAGGCTTGGAAGCAAACCATGAGCAGCCTGCCAATACCAGTGCCTGTAATAAAATGACGACAAATAATGTTGGTCGCATGAATTACTTGTTGTATACCGCGGTACAGAAGGTGCTGTACACAAAATAGTTATTAACGGTGTACTGGATGGTATCCGGCTTCTGCTTGAGAGAGGAGTCTCCAAAAGGGCCGATCCCCAGAAAATACGAGGCGCACTGCTCTTCCACCTTGTGCATGATGGAGGTGTCAATCGGCCCGGTACCGGTTATCGTCTGCGAGCAGCCGACAGCTAGGAAAAGCAGCGACAGCACTGCTGAAACATGTATTATTTTCATCCTCTGCTCCTTTGGTGCGTGACGATTGCCATCACCAGTCCACACCCCTGGTCAAGAGATAATCTTTTGCCTCTTGCAGGTTCATGCGAGCGGCGGCCTTAATATCCGTCATCCCAGGTGCAATAATATTTATCTGCGTTCTGAGCAAGCCGCGACTGTAATAGGCCCGGGAAAAATCGGGTTTGATGTCGATGACTTTGGTGTAGTCGGCGATTGCCGCGGGAAGATTGCCGGATTGTTCGCTCAAGGAGCCTCGCCCGAAATAGGCCTCGGCCAGCCGGTCATCGAGTTTGATCGCGCGCTTGTAGTCGGCCTGGGCTTGTTCTGTTTGGCCGACTTGCTGGTTTGCCAGGCCACGATTGGCAAAGGCCTCACTACTTTGGGGGTTCAGCTCGATGGCGGTGTTGAAATCCTCAAGAGCCGGTCGGTATTTGCCGGACTCCAGGTAGGATACACCACGATTATAATAAATGAAAAAGGGTTGAAACGACCCCGCCGCCTGACTCAGTTGCGCATCGGGATACCGATATCGATACGAGGACTCGTTCTGGTCCGACTTGATCAGACCAAGCGCGAGGCTGTAGTCGCTGATGGCCTGGTTGTAATTGCCGTTCTTCTGGTAGGCGTATCCCCGGTTACTGAATGTCGGCGCATAGTCGGGATCAAGGCTGGCTGCCTTGTTGAAATCTTCTATGGCCTGGCGGTACCCGCCGTTTTGCATATTGGAATAGCCCCGGTTAAAATAATCCTGCGGGTTGTCTGCCCGCAACTCCAGGGATCGGTTGAAATCGAGTGCGGCGTCACGGTAGCTGCCCATCATCTGCAGGGCCTTGCCCCGGTTGGAATACACGACCCCATCCTTGCCGGCGGTTTCGATGGCTTTGCTGAATATGCTGATGGCCTCCCGATACTGCCCTTGCTTTGCCTGAAAAATTCCGGCCTCCAGATAGGCGGTGCCGGACACAACGGTCCCGGACGAAAGCACTGTGTTAAAATCCTTGGCCGCGCAGGTGTCGTCTCCCTTGGCGGCGCAGCTGACAGCGCGGCCTAGATACGCCTGGTAATAGGTTGGGTTGGCGGCAAGAGCATCGGAATAATCGTTGATGGCGCGGTCATAGTCCCCTGCTTGAAAGAAGGCGGCGCCTCTGCCGGCCAGATATTCGCAATTGCCAGGTTCGTACCCGATCGCCTGGGTATAATCCTTGATTGCGTCCGCTTGTTTACCAAGTTTCAGATTCGCTCTGCCGCGGGCCGCCAAGGCCTGCGGATACCGGTGGTCCAGACTGATTGCCTTTGAAAAATCCTTCGAGGCATTGAGCGTGTTGACTTCTTCAAGGACAAGCCCGCGCTGGTAGTAAAAATCAGCCCGGGTTGAATCGGCCTTGATGGCTTTTCCATACTCGATGAGCGCGTTGTTGAACTCTTTCATCTTAAAACGGGCATTGCCGAGGTTGGCATAAATCGTCGCCGGGTCATACCCCGCTGCCAGCGCTTTAGTAAAATCGGCGACTGCGGTCTCCGGCTTTCCCGATTGAACCAGCACAATACCCCTGCCAAACAGCAGCCCCGCTCTTTCCGATTGTGCCTCCTGGGAGGAGGGTGAAAACGACCCTTGAACGGCGTTTTCTCTTTTCTCAAGCAGTGCTAGGGCCCGGTCGTAGTCGGCCAGCGCGTTCTGATAATCGCCGGTTTTCAAATACGAGGCCCCACGATTATGGTACGCTTCAATCCGGTTCGGATCCATGGCGATCAGGGTGCTGAAGCGGGTGATGGCTTCGCCGTAGTTTTTCTGGTTGTAACTGTCGATTCCTTTGCGGAACAGGTCCCGCATGGCGTTGCTGCGGATCACCAGAGCCAAAGCGCGGGTCGCCGGTGTGACGCCATCCGCGTGGGTGCTGGCGGAGATCAGCGTCTCCCCGCTGGCGGCATCCTGAAAACGAGCGGAAAGTATGGCAATGGCCTCTTCGCCCTCTCCGGTTGCGTTC
>CAIMMA010000418.1 GCA_903842475.1 uncultured bacterium | reverse complement strand
TGAGCATAATTTTATTCCGGAGAATTTTCCTGCCTATGAGAATGATCTCAGGGCGATGAACATCCGGCAGATACGGATTAAATATCTTTTCGAGGGGCACCATGAGCTCCTGAACCTGCCCGGATATGCCCCAATGGCGGTTCCGCCGATTATAGCGACATGTCAGCAGTAAGGACTCTATGAATATCCGTGAACTGGGGCGTTCTCCCATCAATAGCACCAACGCCGTCGGAGATGACATCCGTTATGACCCGCTCTTTGAGGCACTGCAGGCGGAGATTGACGCCAAACCATCGGCCGGCGCAGGTGGCGTCAACTGGAATAAAGTCGTCGAAACGGCTTCGAATATCCTGGAAACCAGATCCAAGGATATTCTCGTCGCCTGTTATCTGGCCATTGGTTTGCTACGTACCGCAGCGGTGCCGCAGGGACTCCTGAATGGTCTGGTGCTGCTCAACGACCTGATGCAGGTCTACTGGGAGGACATGTTTCCGCCGGTAAAGCGCATGCGTGGACGCGCCCAGGCACTTGGCTGGTGGGTTGAACGGACAGAGGCTTTGTTGGGGGAGGTCACCGATCTGGCTCCGGTTTCAGCTGAGACGCTCCAGGAACTCACCGCCACCGGTAAGGCGCTTGACGACCTGGTCTCCGAAAAATGCCCGGATGCCCCATCACTGCGGCGAATATTGGAATTCATCCGCGCCCTTCCCATGGAAGCCGCTGAGATCCCGCCTGAATCCATCGAAGCCCCCCCGCAACCCATCACCACAACCGTCGCTCAAAGTGAGCCGCAGTCCCTGCCGACTCCATCTGGACAACAAGCACGACCGCAGGCTGAGGTTTCCTTTTCGCAGCAAACCATAACTAACCAGAATGACGCCAACAGTCTTCTGTCGTCGGTGATCGAAAAGAACTATCTCCTGGTGGATTTCATGCTCGCCGGGCCAACCCCGGACCCTGCATGGTATCGCCTCAACTTCCTCTCAACCTGGTTCGAGATCAAAAAGCTCCCCCCCGCAACTGACTACAAAACGCTTATTCCCCCACCGGATCACCAGATAACCAATTCGCTTGACGCCATGAAAGGGGCCGACAATTGGGCTGGGGTTATAAAGAGCGGTTGTTATACCATCCGCCGCTACCCCTTCTGGCTCGATATGAATCGATTTGTGGCGGAAGCACTCGGCATGATGGGCGAAACGTTCAGGGAGGGGAAGCAGGCGGTCGAGGACGAAGCTGCCCGATTTGCACGTCGTTTGGTCGGCATCGAAAACTATACGTTTAGCGATGGCACTCCTTTTGCTGATGCTCAGACCAAGAGTTGGCTGCGCGCGCTGGACAGTGGTGGAGCGGCACCCCAAGTGGCAATCCCCGCTAGTGGCGATGCTCTTACGGTAAAAATTGCGGAACAGTTTTCCTGCAGCCGAGCATTAATCAACAGCGGCAAACAGGGAGAAGGGCTCTCGCAAATGCAGCAATTACTCCAATCCAGCAAATCAGGGCGTGAACGCTATCTCTGGCGACTGTCGCTGGTTCAATTGCTGACCCTGACCGGCATGGAAAAGTTGGCGATGCCTCATGTTTTCGAATTGATGAAGGATTATGATTCCTATCATTTGGAGGAATGGGATCCGGAAATGGCGCTTCATGCCTTAAAGGCAATCTGGTCCGTTTTGCGGACGCAGAATGATCCGGAATCCAAACAGAAAACCGATGCGACCCTGTCGCGCATCTCCATGCTGTCCCCTTCCGACGCCTTCGACCTGATGTAGCCCCCCCCTGAGAAGGCCGTCCCCAGCTCTCCCAATCACCCGGAATAACATTTAAAAAAATAGCATCGCATGCAACACTGCAAGAGTAGCAATACGCACAAGGAGAAAGTGTTGACCGCGACACTTTTCTTTTATTCAAGCTCATTTCTCTGGAGTACGGGTTACATTGAGTGCATATCGACACTCACCTTCAGCCCCGAGGATACGGACAAAATACAGATCACTTTTTAAAGTGGCAAAAGGAATAGTCGCCGTTTCGGTTCCGCTATAACGCCTGTACGGGTCCAGATAGACCACTTTCCCAGTTGCATCGAGGATCTCAACCTTGTATTTCCCGTTGTCCCCTGTTGCAAAAAAATTCAGGCGGATCGGGGCATTAGCTTCTACCATAAGGCGGTATTCAGCCACAGCGCCTTGCGCCACAACCCCCTCAACGGCGTTGTCTCCGACCTGGAGCAGGTTTGTCCCTCCGCGCAATTGCGCATTCGATGCAATCGTCCCGATGCTGAAATTATACCTCCCCTCACCTTCAGTTCCTTTAATAGTAAGGGAATAGACATCACTAGCAGGAGGAGTGAAGGGAAGTGTAAAAGCTTCTGTGCCGCTATAGTGCCTGGATGCGTTACGATAGACCGATTTCCCGGTTGAATTGACAATTTCAACCGCATACTTCCCCTGATCTCCTGTTGACAAAAAACTCAAACGAACCGGGCTGTTTTCTTCAAGGTTGACTCGATATACAGCAACAGCGCCTTGGGCGATTGTCCCTGCGACAGCATTTCCACCGAGTTGAAGCACATTTTCCTCACTGCGCAATTGAGCATCAGAAACGATTGGAGCTATCTTGACCTTATAGGTCCCCTCTCCTTCTGTTCCGGTTATATGTATTGAATAGATGTCGTTTTCAGGCGGAGTAAACGGAACCGAAAAAGATTCAGTCCCGCTATATTGTTTAGCGGGGTTTCGATAGACAATTTTTCTGGTGGAATCCCATATTTCAAAATTGAATTTCTCGGAATCTCCAGTTGCAGTAAAAGTAATACGAACCGGACTGTTGCCCCCAAGTTTCATCGTGTGGGCAGCGACAGCACTTTTAGCAATCACACCTGAGAATTCCAACGCCTCCGCTCCACCTTTTCCCTGAGCGCTGCCATTAGTTTTTTTAGCGGCGCCCACCGGAATCGCACCCTGCTTGACAGATTGAAGCGAATCTCCAAAAAAAAGCGACAGCGTGTTGGTTAGTGCATCCAGGCGAAGTACATTGCCAATATCTTTTTTCACGGAAAGAAGTATCCCGGAAAATTGACCGGCTATAAAAAGCGGGCTGCCGCTTGCACCTTTTGCAATCGCATCCTCGTGGTTTCTGGGACGCACATTAATGTTTCGGTATTTATCATAACCGACAATATCGACCTCAGTGATCCGGATACTGCCATCGGCGAGCATGGTCCGCAGTTCTCCTTGTTTTTCGATTTCCAACAGGGCGTTGACATTGGCTTTTCCAGACCAGGTGATGCTGCGACACGATAACATATTCTCATTAACAAATCGAAGCACGCTGATGTCACCAGGAAAAGACTCCAGCACTTCTGCTGAATAATTCCCCCTCTCTGCTGTGGTTATGTCGACCTTGAATGCATTTTCGACAACGTGCGTGGGTGCTATAACCAGGCACTCTCGACCTCGTTGACGAAAAATCCCTTGACCGAATTCGTTGTTATCAACTTTTAAATACGCATCCGAGGCCAAGGATGGATGGACTAAAAAACAAGTAATAAAAAAGGATGCCAGGACTGTACGTAGTTTGCAATACACATTCATGATGGTAAATTTGAAATTATGGAACAGAAAATCTTTCCAATAAAAGAGATTTTATGAATGGGGTTTATTTATAAAAGAAAAAAAAATGTCAGTCATTAGAACTCATTTGCAGATGAAAATATAAAATCTTAGTGAGGAATACTAAAAAACCTGGGACAGTAAGCATTATTGCCCAAGTTATTACCAGCTCTTCATCTTTTCCAAGTTTCGACCATAAATTATTGGTAAGCTTCAGGCTTGTTTCTCTGAATTTTCTTATTGTTGCCGATTTAGCTTCGACAATTGCAGCAACCTGGAGCCCCCTGTCATTGTCAAAAGTCAACAACCCGCTTGTCTTCGGATCGGTTGGAATGAATTGTATCTCGTCACCAAGCTGCAATTTATAGGGATCCACCTTGTAATGATTCCCAGACAGTAATTGCTTGGCCACCATCTGGATTTCCCCCTCAAGCAAAAGACCATTCAGTTGCTGCAACCCAAAAGTTGGCACCCGACCCAATGCTAACGGGCCGTCAAGATTATATTTCCACGCAATACCATGCGTTATCAAAAAAGACAGATCGTTGAGCACCAAGTCTATATCAGAAGGCAAGGAGAATATTTTTTGATCATTTTCATCGAAAACGACAATCGGCTTAAAACTCTTTATTTGAACATGTAACGGTCCTTTTCCTATCCTCGAAAAGATAATGCTAGACTTGCCTTGAATTTGAACAGATCCACCAACGTCAGGAGGCAAGGATTTGGACTTTGACGATACCGGTGCTAAAGGATCAAATTTTTCATCACTTAATTCATCCCAATAAAAAGTTGCATTACGAAATGTTATCCTTGGAGGGTCGATACTATCGGGCCGGTACTCAACACGCTCGGTTCTTGCTGTTACAATAAAAGAGCCAGTACTTGACGAGCTTATGACAATTTTTGCAATCAGAAATAATAAAAAAAGTACATAAATACAAAGTAATATTGACAGTAAATGGAGCAGTCTCGGATATCGAATCTTGATACTGTGATAGAGTTTTTTATCAGGATCAGCCACCAATGCAGCAAGAAAAACATCTCTAATTATCCCAGTAAATGTTTTCAATGATCTCGATATGCGCACAAATTACCTCACCTGCAGTTCTACATTTGGAAGCCTGTTGCCGAAGTTGCTCCTAACCAAAAATAAGCTTTTAGCATCCTTTACAGCGTCTTTTTCAACCACGCATTTGGTGTCATACGCCACAGTGCTCTCAGAATTAATTTTCATACATTTAATGCGCTCTGTATTTCCAGGTATCCCGACAACAGTATCTGTATTTCCAGAATTCACATAAAGCACATAATCAGATGTATGCACCTTACCCCAACTCGCTGGAACATATACATTATCACCGGATGCACAGTCTTTTTTGGCTATGGCTGCGAGCACCACCAATCCATCGGGTGAATAACTTGCTATTTGCTCGTGATATTTTGATGGTAAAGTAACAGCAAGAGAACCTGATTGCTGTTGCCCTAAAGCATATTCCCAAGATGCCGTGTATCGACCGTCACGACTTACCATATTAACACACAGCATAGCGTCACCATCATCGACATCATGCTGCAAGTGTATGTAAAGTTCATTAATATCTACACGGGTCAGTGCACTTTGAAACATGAAACCAGCACGAATCCCACCAGAAACGGTAACTTTTTGCAAAAAAGACTCTTTAAACTGCGCATCTTGCAAAACAATCACACGCTGCTCTTGCGCAATAGAATTCGTTACAAAACAAAGAATGAATGCTGTGAAAAACAGCAAAGATACGCCTGGAAATTTTGTCATCATACTCACCTTTTTTGAGAGTTAGAACAATGCACCTCTCTTTTTGTCGATTGTGCTCAATCAGCGCTCTACTCAAAACATTGCCCACGGGTCAACAGTGCTTCATAAGCAGCTCTAAACATGAAAGCCCTCAAGGAATACGCCTATCGATAGAGTTTCTGAAAGCTGGCCTCTAAAATGTCGATCAGCACCAAGAGTTGAACGCTTCAATCATTTCAGATAGCGATTTTCCACATAAATAGACGAGATAATACTGTTGTTCGCCGCACCTTCCCCTACCGACACGGCACGGCCTTCCGCAGGGTGTCTTTAGACCAAAGCGTTTGACCATCCGGAGTTTTACCGTCGGCTTTCCATTTTTCAGTAACACTGAGGCAATAGGACCCCATGTTTATCATCTCCGGCCCTTTGTCTCCTGGTGATTCACCACCTATCCGCATCAGATCGGGATTAGCAGAAGAGTAGTTGGGATTAATCGTGGCCGGACCGCAACCGGCGATGGTCGCAGCAATAGCCGCGCATCCGATGAACACACATAACTTTTTCATGTTGGATTCCTCTGATTTATTATTTATTCTCCAGCCAAGAAATGCCACGCCCAATCTTACGACTGTTTACGAACCTGGTCACTGCCTATTTTCATCAGCTGGCCAAGCAAGGTCCAAGCCATTAAAAAAGACTGCAAGCATAAAGAAACATTTCAGGCAGCGCATGCAGAGCAAAAATCTTTTTCCTCAGGATAAGCAGTTCTGGCAAGGCATAACGGTTTAGATTAAGTTTTTGCAATGAGGTGGTCAAGTAAAAGCGCCAAAACAACCCGACATAAT
>CAIMMA010000417.1 GCA_903842475.1 uncultured bacterium | reverse complement strand
CGGCTGGGAAAAATTGCGTGAGATTGACGGCGAGGCCGGTGAGCGGGTGGTTGCGAGCTTGCAGGACATCGCCCCTGATTTTGGCCGCTACCTGATCGAATTTCCCTTTGGCGACATTTACTCGCGGCCGGGGCTGGATCTCAAATCGCGGGAAATCGCAGTGGTGGCTGCCTTGACCGCGCTGGGCAACGCCGCACCCCAGCTGAAGGTGCACATTCATGGGGCGCTCAATGTCGGCTGCTCGCGGCAAGAAGTGGTTGAAGTCATCATGCAGATGGCGGTGTACGCCGGATTTCCCGCCGCCTTGAACGGGTTGTTTGCCGCCAAAGAGGTGTTCAGGGAGCGCGACGAGTCGGGAAAATCATAACCGGGCGTTTGAGGAAGAACAGAGGCAACGATTGCTTGCGCAAAGGAGAGAGAACGCAGTGGAATTTTCCCTGATTGCCACAGACAACGGGTTCGCCACTCTCAATAGAGGCGAACCCGTTGCTGTTCCACGCACCGTACCTTCTCGATACGTTCTTTCTATCGACACTCTCCCCGTAAACCGGTCACTGCTGCCTGCAGCCGTTCCGGAGTCGCCTCAGCTGCGTCTAGGGGAGCGCCGATCACCAAGGCGATGCGGGAAAAAAAGCCACGGCGAAAGGGTCGTTGCATGGCGCGGCCCGCGATTTTTGAAAAATAGCTACCCCATAAACCCTGCAGCGCCATGGGGATCACCGGTGCCGGCTGGCTTGCCAGGATGCCGGAAATGAACGGACGGAAGGGCTGAATCTCACCGTCCGGGGTGATAGTCACTTCCGGAAACAGGGCCAGCAATTCATCGGCGGCCAGGGTTGCGGCTGCTTCCTTCACGGCCTGCGCAAGGGTTTCTGGCCGCTCATCGTCAAAAGCAATGCCAATGGCGCCACTGCGACGCAGGAGATAGCCTAAAACAGGTATGCGAAAATAACGCTGATCCAGAAGAAAACGAATCGGTCGCGGCGAAGCCCCCAGAATCACCATTGTATCAACAAAGCTGACATGGTTGCACACCAGGACAGCCGGGCCATCCAGTGGGATATGCTCAAGTCCCTTTTTCTCCAGCCGATAGGCCCCATGCACCAGCAGCCAGGCCAGGAAGCGCAGGAGGAATTCCGGTACCAGGCCGTAAATGTAGAGCGCGACCGCGGCATTGCACAGGGCGCCGAGACCGAAGAGCTGGGGGATGGTTAGTCCGGCGCTGAGCATGGCCGCTGCTGCCAGCGCTCCCACCACCATGAACAGGGCATTGAGGATGTTGTTGGCGGCGATGATCCGGGCCCGATGTTTGGCTTCGCTGCGCACCTGCACCAGGGCGTAGAGGGGGACGATGAAGAAACCGCCGAACATGCCGATCAGGGCGAGATCGGCCAGGATTCTCCAGGTCCCAATCTGGCCGAGCAACGACCACAGGCCAAGGGGCGCCCCGGCAATCAGCCCGGAGGGTGAGGCAAAGGCCAGGTCCAGGCCAAACAGGGTCAGGCCGATGGAGCCGAAGGGCACCAGGCCGATTTCCACCCGCTTGCCTGACATTCGCTCACAGAGCAGGGAGCCAACGCCGATGCCAACGGTGAAGGTGGCCAGCAACAGGGTCACCGTCGCTTCGCCACCGCCCAGAACATTCTTGGCATAGGCGGGAAACTGGGCCAGAAACAGCGCCCCATAGAGCCAGAACCAGGAGATGCCCAGGATGGAGAGGAAGACCGAACGGTTTTCCCGGGCAAAGACAATGTTGTGCCAGGTTTCGGTGATCGGATTGGGATTGACTCGCAGCTCCGGTGCCGGTGGCGGGGCGGTCGGAATGCCACGACTGGTCAGATATCCGGCGACTGCCACCACCAGACCGCCAACGGCGATCCACACCGGATGCGTCACCGCACCGGCCAGCAGGCCACCGGTCAGGGTGCCGATGAGGATGGCGACAAAGGTGCCGGCCTCGATCAGGGCATTGCCGCCCACCAGTTCATCCTCATGCAGGTGTTGGGGCAAAATGGCATATTTAACCGGCCCGAACAGGGTGGAGTGGCAGCCGAGCAGGAAAAGGGCGGTCAGCAGCAGCCATAAACTGTGCAGCCAGAAACCTACCGCCGCTACGGCCATGATCCCTATTTCCAAGACCTTGACCAATCTGGCCAGGGTGGCTTTGTCGTATTTGTCTGCCAGTTGACCAGCGGTGGCGGAAAAGAGGAAGAAGGGCAGGATGAAGATACCCGCCGCCAGGTTGGCCAGGACTTCCGCCTTGAGGCTGGT
>CAIMMA010000416.1 GCA_903842475.1 uncultured bacterium | reverse complement strand
TGCCCCGGTTGTGAACGCATCGGGCAACCGTCCAAACTGCGCGGCATGGTTCTCAAAAAAACTGCATGAAAAGCAAGCGAGAAAATTCCACAGAAAGAAGAGGATCTCACCATGCGATGCGCCAACCTTCTTTTTGATCTGGACGGCACCCTGACCGATCCCAAAATCGGCATCTCCCGCTGCATCCAACATGCCCTGAGCGTGCTCGGTTACGAGCCGCCGGATACCGATACGCTGGACTGGTGCATCGGCCCGCCCCTGCAATACTCCTTTGGCCGACTGTTGGATTCAACCGACGTGGATCTGCTGGCGCAGGCGGTGCATCTCTACCGGCAACGATTTGCTGAGATTGGACTTTTTGAGAACAGGGTGTACGATGGTATTCCCGAGGTTCTGGCAACGTTGCAGCAGCAGGGTTGCCGTCTTTTCCTCGCCACCTCCAAGCCCCGGATATTTGCCAAACAGATTCTCGACCATTTTCAATTGGCCGGGTACTTTGTAACCGCCCACGGCAGTGAACTCAATGGACAACTCACCGACAAGACCTCTCTGGTGCGGCATATTCTGGTAATCGAGGGGTTGCAGCCCGACCAGACCATGATCATCGGCGACCGCAAATTTGACATTATCGGCGGCAAGGCGAACGGTGTTCGCACTGGGGCGGTAACGTATGGGTATGGAACGAGGGAGGAGTTGGAGGCCGAAGCCCCCGACCTCCTCTTCGATTCACCGGATCAACTCCTCCGGCAACGGAACGATACTCTTCTCACCTAAATTCACTCATGCCTGGAGAGGCCTAAGGACTCATCCCTTGAGAAAGGAGCAACAATAATCGGTTACTTCCTTCACCTTCAGGCTGAACGACGAGTTTGCGGTCACCTCGAAAGCCTCGCCGCCCTGCACAGTTCGCCAATTCTTTTCTCCCGGCAGCAGAACATCAAGGGTACCGGACAGAATCTCCATCAATTCCTTGGCATCAGTATTAAACGTGTATTCTCCAGGCAGCATGATCCCCAGCGTTTTTTTCGCCCCGTCGGCAAAGACAATGGTCCGGCTGGTCACTTGGCCGTCAAAATAGACATTTGCCTCTCGTACAATCGTTACATCCTTGAATTCTGACATCATTTTCCTCTTTTGTGTTTGTTGGTTGAGTAAAAAATTAAAACCCACAATCAAAGACTTTATGGGGCATAATCAACATCCCGTACGTGACTGCAATTAACTCACCTTTTCCCCGCACCTCTCTCACATCTTCCGCTGCTGCTGGAAGAGGTGCTGACTAACCAGAGTGAGTAGGATGGCGAATACCATGGCCGCACTGCCCAGGAGAACATTGTAGTAGACCGGGGCCACCAGGGCGAGACGAATCATCAGGGTGGATAGGGCGTAACCGGAATTTCGAAAAATCATCTTGGCAGACGGATGAAAACACTGCGACACCAGGACAATGAGAATATCGGTGAGGATCAACTGGGTATAGAAGCCGTGGAGGAAATCCGGATGCTCGATGCCCAGAAAGGTCTGGTACAGTGAGT
>CAIMMA010000415.1 GCA_903842475.1 uncultured bacterium | reverse complement strand
TAGCGAGCTTCGGAGTAGTGCCTCATCCTTAAGGGCGGCCTCAGATGCACTGAATAGTTGCATGACTATGATTATCAACGGTCATAGCCTGGATGGCGACACCAAGGCGGCAATGCAAAACACGTCGAATCTGATGATTTCCCATGCGGGGTGCATCACGAAATGGCTGTCGTCGGTAATGGCAAAACCCGGATTCTTCCAAGGACAGATTTGGGATATCCGGACCTGTCAAGTCATCGACTGCAGCTTCCAAGCTACACCAATCGTAGCCCCGGCTGTCGAGCTCTACCGGCAGATCAACAACATTTGGAACCTTGATGAATTGGTTTCCGAGTTGCAGGATCGTATCGGCCTGAAAGCGGAATCTTGTCTTGATGAACCGGAAGTGCTGGGACGATCAAACTGGGAACGGCGCAAGAAGGGCGCGATCAACCAGAATCCCAATTTCCGTATATCCGTCATCTGCGACCAGTACGGCCGCCACGATCACGAAATCCAGGTTCTCATGGCGCCTGACGGGAGCTACAAGATGGTGCTTCCTCTAACGGCTTTTGCTGGGCGAGGTGAACCGATGATTCACCCTCATTACCTCCCCCCCCAGGCACCATTCCAGCTGTTTAACTCCAATCTGTTGGCACGATGCCCAACACTCCTGTTCTGTTGACCGAATCCATGGAACTCGCGCAAACGCTTTGCCGGTATTGCAGTGCTTCCAATACTTGGTTTGTGCCTGTCTCATGGTTTGGCGGACTTGAAGGAGCTAACCTAGCCAACTGGCCTCTCATCAAGGGGCGCCAGTGTTATTATGCGATGATCGAGCAGCCGGAGGTCGGGCAGACGAAAAGCCAAACCCTTGAGGCGGCGAAGGCGTGTGCTGCCAAAGTCCACGACCTGCTGGTCACCCATGGCGCAATGTTGACCATTCTGGACTTCACCGAGGGTGCAAATGGGACTATCGTCAACCGTAATAACTTGCCAAGTCTTACCACCGACATGCCGTTGGCATCAGCCCGCAGTTTATCTCAACACGAGGAAGGTATCGTGCGGACGTTGGCCGACATCAAGGATCTGCCTCCGCCTGAATTTCTCATTGATCCCGTGATCGCCATTGGTGAAACGTCATTGGCCTCCGCTGCAGCGGGAGTCGGAAAAACATGGGCTTTTCTCCAAATGGCTTGCGCGACCGCTGGCGGGGCGCGGGTCTTCGCTCACTGGAAAGCGACTAGGCCCCGTCCAGTCCTCGTGGTTGATGGTGAGATGGGGGAGGCTGCGCTGGGCAGGCGCTTGAAGAAGATTGTGGCCGGATTCAGCGAAACGGAACAACAGCTGATCGCCAAGAATCTGCACATCGTATCAATCGGGGCCAAAGCTCCCAATCTTGCCGACGAGAAGACTCAACGCGAGGTCGATGCGATGGTCGACCAGATCAATCGGAAGAGTGGCTATAGGGAAAAGGTTGGCCTTATCCTCTTGGACAATTTGGTCTCCCTGGTTCCCGGTTCCGACAACGAGACGGCTTGGTCGGGCTTATGCACATGGATTCAGGAGTACAAGCGGCAGGGGATAGCCGTGACTCTCATTCATCATTTCGGTAAGTCCGGGGTCCAGCGGGGCACGGATTTGAAGATGGCCGCCGTCGACAACTCGTTTAACATCACCCCATCACCCAAGGGCAACGGCGATACCATTGCTCTGGCGATCGCCATCGACAAGGGTCGCGAGTTGAGCGCCTCTGTCAAGAAAACTATCCATGTCGGGTTTGACCCCAGTGATAGCGCGGCCGGCTGGCATGAGCTGCATGCGCCTGGATCGGCAGACGACGATGTCATCAAATCGCGCATCCAGGAATTGTCGAATTCAGGATGCTCGAATATCCAGATCGCTGCCGAGCTGGGGATGACGATCGACTCCGTCAAGAAGCGCAAGGCCAAGTTCGGGCTGTCCAAGAAACGGTCGGCCAAGAAGCGGCCGGTAACTGCCGTCAAGACCAAGTAGGAATGCGATGCCCCGCCGGGGTTCTGACCTGCCCGGCGGGGCCATCCACGACATAAACCAAAACGCCATTTCGACCCGAAAACCGGTTTTTTCGCCGAGACCATCGGAATTTCGCGGAAACTGGCGGCAGGTGTCCTGCTAGGTAAAATGGTAGTACAGAAACAACCATTCCTACTAGCTGCAGAACATCATAGACTACAGCTACTAACAACGGATATTAAGATGCGTCACTACAACATTGTCAACGATCCTGTATATCATGATTTCCCTTTGCATCCATGTAACCTCGGTCATCATTCCGAGATCCTTGACCGGATCAAGACCATGCTGACCTACATGTGCTGCTACCGGCACAACAAGGTGCTCTTCATGCGGATGGATGTCCATTTCCCGATGGACAGGACCAACCATCCGCCTCAACCTCTCTTTCCACAGGACAACGCCCTCTTCGAACGTTTCATGACTTACTTCATCTACCAGCTTCGGCGGCAGAGGTTGGACGCCCACTGCTTGTGGGCCCGTGAGCAGAAACACGGGGAGGTCCAACAGCATTACCACTGTGTCTTCCTCCTCGATGGTAACAAAACCCAGAACATCTATGGGCACATGGCTCTGGCCAGGAAAACCTGGAGTACGATTCTGGGCATCACTGATGCTGGCGCCCTCATCGACCATTGTGACCGTGACCGGCCAGGGATGAGCCGTAACGGCATCATGATCCGGCGGGGCGATCCTGAATACCATGTGGTCTTCTGTGAATGCTTCCGGTGGGCCAGCTACCTTGCCAAAGTTGACACCAAAGGTATGGCTCCGAGGGATGTCAACGAGTTCTCATCGTCTAGGATCCCGCATCCATCTAGGTGGATAGTCGAGGAATCCGAATGTCCATGGTTTCCCGATCCAGCAGATGTCATCATTCCAAACACTTGATTGTGATTAACGCTTCCCTGGTTCCCTGCCAAGAGCCCGGGAGGCCGTCAGTCGCTAAAAAGAACATGGGGAGAGCCCCCCCATGCATCCCATGGAATAGCTGAGGTTCCCCAGGGTTGTCAGGCATTTTGTCGGCCGGCATAAATGTTGCAAGTATATGCAATATGGATATTTGCAAGTAAATACAACCTGTCTTGTCAAAGTGCCGAGTGCCAGTCGAGAGTGCTAGGTCGTCCGCTACGAAGTGCTCGAAAGTGCCGTCTCCCATCGAGACCGGAATCGCCCCAAGAATCCTGGACGACATCAGCCGTTTGTTCTGGCAGATGGCCGCCTTTGGGATTGTCCAAGGGATGATACCGGACGATCATTTTGGCCCCAGCCGCAAGCTCATCTGGGAACCATGTTCACCCGTTGCCGCCAATAGGAATTTTCATCATGTCGATAACCTATACGCCAAGCCAGCTCCAAGCGATCCACCATCTGGACGGTAACCTCCAGATCATCGCCTGCGCCGGGTCGGGTAAGACCCAGGTGCTCGCCCAGCGCATCGTCAACATCTTGAAAGAGAAGGGACCTTGCGGCATCGGCCCGGAAAATATCGTCGCCTTCACCTTCACCAACAAAGCAGCGGCGGAGCTGAAACATCGTATCCACGACCTCTGCGAGCAGCAGCTGGGCAAGGTCTTCGGTCTGGCCGGGATGTACGTTGGCACCATCCACGGGTTCGCCCTCGCCCTCCTGCAGAACCACATGTTCGAATTTCAAAAGTATTCTGTGCTTGGGGATGTCCAGCAGCGTTTGCTCATCGATCGATTCCATCAGAAATCCGGGCTGACCGATCTTCAGGTCAAGGGAAAACGGCTGGAGCGCTGGAAAGATTCCCAGATCTATCAGCGGGTCCTGGGGATCATGCGGGAAGCTGGGATCATCGAGGCCAACCTGGGTCATGACAACCCGCTGAAGGAGTCCGTCCGAAAATATGAAGAGCTGCTTCACTCGCGGTGCTGGCTCGACTTCTCCATGCTGCTGAACAAAGCGGTCGACGCCCTGGCGAAGGACGCCAGTATCCGGGAAAAGATGCGGCGGCAGGTAAAATACCTGATCGTCGATGAATACCAGGATGTCAACCCCCTGCAAGAACGGCTGATCTCGCGTCTCCACGATCTTGGCGCCCAGCCTTGGTGGATGTCCCCCGGTCTGAATCATTTGCAGGCGGGCGGGTGATGTTAACAGGCCCAAGCGGCACCGACATTCACTGCGATCGGAGGGGGGTGGGACTTTGTGCGCTGAGGCGCCGTGGCTGGGAGACCGGACTGCGTCGGGAGGGGAGG
>CAIMMA010000414.1 GCA_903842475.1 uncultured bacterium | reverse complement strand
GGATCAGGGAGGCGCAATATGAACACAACCGCGTACGCCGATATTACCAAAGCCATCGGCAACACCCCGCTGGTCCGCCTGCCGCGGATCGGGGCGATGGCAGGGGTTGAACTGTTCGCCAAAATCGAGTCCATGAATCCACTCGGCTGCATCAAAGACCGATTGGCGGTGGCCATGATCGACGACGCCGAAGCCGCCGGCAGGATCAAGCCAGGCGCCACCATCGTCGAGCCGACCAGCGGCAACACCGGCATCGGCCTGGCCTCGGTCTGCGCCAGCCGGGGCTACCATTTGATCCTCACCATGCCCGAGAGCATGAGTCTGGAGCGCCGCAAACTGCTGGTCCACCTCGGCGCCCGTCTGGTGCTGACCCCGGCGGCCGAGGGCATGAAGGGGGCCATCGCCAGGGCGATCGAACTGCAGCAGCAGACCCCGGATTCCTGGATGCCCAACCAGTTCACCAATCCCTCCAACCCCGCCATGCACCGACGGACCACCGGGCCGGAGATCTGGCAGCAGACCGAAGGCCGGATCGATGTTTTTGTGGCCGGGGTCGGTACCGGCGGCACCATCACCGGCGCCGGCGGTTATCTCAAGGAACGCCACCCGGCCCTGCTGGTGGTGGCGGTCGAGCCTGCGGCCTCACCCGTCCTGTCCGGCGGCAAACCAGGACCCCACAAAATCCAGGGCATCGGCGCCGGTTTTATCCCTGAAATCCTCGACCGCACCGTGATCGATGCAATCGTCCAGGTGGCCAACGACGAGGCCATCGTCCAGGCACAGGCCCTGGCCCGCCAGGAAGGCATCCTCTGCGGCATCTCCAGCGGCGCCGCCCTGGCCGGGGCCCTGCGGATCGCCGGCAGGGCAGAATTTCAGGCCAAACGCATTGTCCTGATCCTGCCGGACACCGGCGAGCGCTACCTGAGCACCGACCTGATGGTGTACCAGGAAGCGCCTCAGGCCGAGTAGGCAGCCGCCCCCCTTTTTTTATGACCACCAACGACCAACCGCACCAACAGAATTGATGAGGAACACCATGGGAAAAATCGTTTCACTGAACATCAGCCGGGAAAAAGGCGTCAACAAGGAGCCGGTGGAGTCCGTTGAGTTGCGAGTCGATCACGGCATGGTCGGGGACGCCCACGCCGCTGACTGGCACCGGCAGGTCAGTCTGCTGGCCGAGGAATCCATTGATTTCATGCGGGCCAAAGGGCTGGAACTCGACCCCGGAGCCTTTGCCGAAAACATCACCACCGAAGGGATCGAGCTGGCCAAACTCCCGCTCGGCACCCGACTACAGAGCGGCGAGGTGGTTCTGGAGGTGACGCAGATCGGCAAGAAATGCCACCACGGCTGCGCCATATTTAAACAGGTCGGCGACTGCATCATGCCGCGCGAAGGGATTTTCACCAAGGTGATTGTACCCGGGACACTCCGACGAGGCGAACGCCTGGATGTTCTGTCTTGACCGGCCCTGCGGGGTGTCAACGCTGCGGGGCCTGCTGTCAGCAGGGCGGGCCGGCCCTGCACGGTGGGGATTTGGAGCTGGTCCGTTCGGGCCGGTTACGCCTGGACGATCTGGTCACCGTCAATCTGGGCGAACTGGCCTTCCAGCCGCTGGCCACCTCCGCCACCCCGGTTGTCCATGAATTCCTCAAACTCCAGGGGCGGGAAGGCACCTGGTGCTGCACCTTTTACGACCAAACCGCGCGGGGTTGCCACCGGTACACCGACCGCCCCCTGGCCTGCGGGCTGCTCGACTGCACGGACACCGGGCCACTGCTGGCCATAGCCGGACAGGACCTCTTGACCCGGTTTGACTGTATCGACCACAACGATCCGATCCTGGCGGTCCTCCTCAAACACCAGCTACAGAGCCCCTGTCCCGATATACAGACCATCAGCCAGGATTTCGAACCGCTGGCCACCCGGGTGGAATTCCTGGCTGGCCTCCTGGAGGCTGTCAACCTCGACTTGGCCTTCCGCACCCGGACCACCAGCACCTTTCAACTCTCCGTGGCCCTGGAGCTCTTCTATTTCGGCCGACCGCTGTTCCAACTCCTCCTGCCCTTGGGAATCCGGGCGGTCAACACCCCTGCCGGCCTCCGGCTCAACGGTTAGCCCGGCGCAGCAGGCCACTGACCGAATCGAATCGCGCTGCCAGCATCACCTTTCCTGCGGTCATCGAAAAACCATGAATTGACGACAGCGATAAAAACTTTTAGAGTGCCGCTGCTTTTATCATCCTTCCCTATCTTCTTTCCGCTTGAGGCATACCGGCATGAGTGCACCTGAACTTCAGAATCTTCTTTTCCAGTTTGACCAGTTGAGCAGCACCTACCTACGAGCCGAGGTGGAAGAAGCCCTCGCACGGCAGGAGGAAATCACCCCGCACCTGATCCAAATCCTGGAAACCCTCGCTGAAAATCCGCTGCGCTACACGCTGGAGATGCACAACGGCCATGTCTACGCCGCCTTGCTGCTCTCCCATTTCCGGGAACCAGCCGCCCATCTGCCGCTCATCCGGGCCTTCTCCCTTGCCGATGACCAACTGGTCGACCTCTGGGGCGACATGACCACCGAGACCCTGCCCACCTTGCTCTACCGAACCTGTAACGGCTCGATGGAGGCCATCAAAGCATTGATCGTCAACCGGGAGGTTGACCAGTACGTGCGTTGCGCGGCGACCGAGGCCCTCTCCTACGTGGTGGCCTTCGATACCGCGAGGCGGGACGAGGTGATCGATTTCTGCCAGGGCCTCTTTTCAGGCCAGGAAGCCGAGCCCGAATCGCACTTCTGGGGCAATCTGACGGCAACGCTCTGCGACCTGCACCCGGCCCAATCCATGGAGATCATCCGCAAGGCTTATGACGACGGTATTGTCAGCAAAGGATTCATCGGACTGCAAGATGTCGAGACCGCGGCGGACCGGGACCTGGAAACCGCCATGGAATCGCTGCGGACCTGGGTCACCACGCGGATGCCCGCCGATGTCCACAGCTACATCTCCTGGTTTGCGGAGTTCAATCAGCAGGATTACACCGCGCCGCCCCCGGCCGTCCCCAAAGCCAAGGCGGAGGCCAAAAAAAAGACGGAACGGGCCAAAAATAAGGCCGCCAAAAAGACGAGAAAGAAAAACCGGGGATAAAGAACCGGGGCGAAGCAACGACCTGCCGGGCAAAACCCGGCGACCGACTACTCTTTGAGCACGATCAGCAGGCTGCCGTCGCGGACCTGGATGGCGGCGACCCCTTCGGCAAACCCCCGCCAGAAGCCGGGATCGGTGCCAAACAGCTGGACCAGATCGATATTTTTCAGTCCGCCCAGCCAGGCATTGGGCATGGGCACGCCCATCACCGAAAGACCCCGCAGGATAACCACGGGCTGCCCTTGGCGGAAGGCGAGTTCGGCCCCGGCCTTGATCTTGAGAATCTTGCCGCCGAAGAAAGGAAAATCCGGATCAATGGGGATGAGCATCTTGACGCTGACCAGATCATTGGAAAAATCGACGGCCATCCTGGTGGCTAAATCGGCATTCTGGGCGATCATGCTGTTGATTTCCCGTTCGGTCAGCCTGATTTCCCGGGAGGCGCCGGCTTCGCTGTACACCTCCGGCTGAAGATCCTCTCCCGCCGGGCCGGTCCTTTTAGGTGCCGGACGAACCGCGGCTGACCGGCCGCCCCACTGCTCGAACCGCTCCAGTTTCTGTTCCAGCCGCTGTTCTTCCGCCGGACTGAGTACGACGGGTTCAAACGGTTGAGGAAAGAACCAGATTTTAACGATCAAAAGAGTGGCCACGATGGTGAGCAGCATGGCGGTCGCCACGATGCCGACCACCTGAAGTCCTGTGAGTCCCGACGATTGCTTGTGCTGTTCCATGCTAGTTCTCCTCTGAACTGGGGCTAGTGTCTTTTTTTATACGGCACCGCGTTGTCCCTGTCAAACAGCAAGCCGGCCCATCGCCCGACTGGCGTTGCCAGGCGACCTCCACCTGCGCCGAAACCAAACCGCAAATCAACAAAATATCAACACCTTGACCATCAATCCCTACTATTGACTTGCACCCCCTGCCG
>CAIMMA010000413.1 GCA_903842475.1 uncultured bacterium | reverse complement strand
TACCCGGAGCCGGCCCGCCGCCGCCAGCTGGAGGGCACCGTGGTCCTGGAGGTCCAGGTCAGCACCGAGGGTAGGGTCGGCGGCCTGGTTGTCCATGGGGCCAGCGGCCATCGGGTGCTCGATGAAACCGCCCTGGAGGCGGTGAGGAGTTGGCTGTTCGAGCCGGGACGACGCGGTGGCCTGCCGGTGGCCATGAAGGTGCTGGTGCCGGTGCGATTTGGCCTGCGTTGAGCCGCAATGCACCACTAATCTGGGAGATCTCTCCCTGAAATTCCACCCGATAGGTCAAGAAATGGTTGTCACTCCAAGGATGCGCCTGTCCCTGAACTCCCTGATCGCCCTGGTTCTGCTGCTTGCGCCCCTGGTCTGCCCCGCCCGCACCCTGGTGGACCAGATCGGCCGGACCGTCGAGGTGCCGGACCATCCCCAGCGGGTCATCGCCCTGGTCCCCAGCCTGGTCGAGGTGGTCTATGCCCTGGATCGCCAGGATCGGCTCAAGGGAGCCACCCAGTACAGCGACGAGCCGGCCGCTGCCCGACAGCTGCCGCGGGTCGGTTCCTACGTTGCCCCGGACATCGAAAAGATTGTCGCCCTTAAGCCCGACCTCTGCCTGGCCATCCAGGACGGTAATCCCCGGGCCGCGGTCAGCCGGCTCGAATCGCTGGGTATCCCGGTCTATGTGGTCAATCCCCAAAACCTTGCCGGGGTCATGACCATGATCGCTGGTCTGGGCGAGGTGCTGGAGGCCCCGGAGGCGGCCGGGCGAATCACCGGGGCCATGGCCGCGCGGCTGGAACAGGTGCGGTTGCGGCTGGCAGGCGTCACCACCCGGCCCCTGGTCTTTTTCCAGATCGACGCCGCCCCGATTGTTTCCGCCGGCCGCGGGACCTTCATCGACGAACTGATCACCCTGGCCGGTGGGGTCAATCTCGTCTCCCGGGACGGCACGAGCGGCTACCCAAAGTTCGGCTGGGAGGATGTCCTTCGCCTCCAGCCGGAGGTGGTGATTGTCGCCTCCATGGCCGGCGGCCATAGCGACGCCGACCTCACCGCCGGCTGGCGACGGTGGCCGCAGCTGCCGGCGGTGCGGCAGCAGCGGCTGCATGTGGTGCCCGCGGACCTGATCGACCGGCCGACGCCGCGGCTGATCGAGGCCCTGGAGGCCTTTGCCGCCCTGATCCATCCCGAGCTTTTCCAAAGTTATGCCCAGCGCTGACGGTCCCGGCCTGCCCGGCCGACGCCTCCGCATCTGTTTGGGGCTGACCGTCCTGCTGGCGGCCGCGGCCTGGCTGGGCCTTTCCCTGGGCTCGACCGAGGGCGGCCCCGGGGCGGTCTGGCAGGTGCTGAGCGGCGGATTGCCCGCCGATTCGGTGCTGCCCACCATCATCCTCCAAATTCGGTTGCCCCGGGTGGTGCTGGCGGCGGTGGTGGGCGCCACCCTGGCCCTGGGTGGGCTGGTCTTTCAGGTGCTGCTGCGCAACCCCCTGGCCGAGCCCTATATGCTGGGGGTGTCGGGCGGTTCGGCCATCGGCGCCATCGCGGCCATGCTGGCGGGGCTGGCGCCCTTTCCCGGCGTGGCCCTTTCGGCCTTTGGCGGCAGCATGCTGACCCTGGCGCTCCTCCTGGTGCTGGCCGCCGGCCGGACCAGGGTCAACCGCGATTCCCTCCTGCTCGGCGGGGTGATGATCAACGCCTTCTGCGGTGCCCTGATCATGTTCCTGATCTCGCTCAGCCGGGACAGTGAGATGCGCCATATCCTCTTCTGGCTGATGGGCGATCTCTCCCTGTTCCGTAACGAGCAGTTGCCCCTGCTCTTGGCGGTGGTCCCGAGCATGGCCCTCATCCTGGTACTGGCCCGGCCGCTCAACCTGCTGCTGCTGGGCCGCGAAGAAGCGGCCGCCATGGGGGTCAGCGTCACCCTGGTCACCACCCTGCTCCTGGTCGCCACCACCTTCATGGTCAGCCTGGTGGTCTGCTATTCCGGCCTGATCGGCTTTGTCGGCCTGGTCATCCCCCACATCCTCCGCCTGCTGCTGGGCGTCGATCACCGGCTGCTGGCCCCGGCCACCCTCCTGGGCGGCGCCATCTACCTGATCCTCTGCGATCTGCTCGCCCGGACCCTCCAGCAGTCCGGCGAACTGCCGGTGGGGATCATCACCGCCCTGATCG
>CAIMMA010000412.1 GCA_903842475.1 uncultured bacterium | reverse complement strand
CGTTATCCCGCTGTTCATGCTGGCGACAACGGTCTTCGGTCCCCGTGCCGGCGGAAGGGCTAAAAATGATCCCTATGAGAGCGGCGTCAAGCGCACGATCGGGTTGGCCGAGCAAAAATTTAGCGTTAAATTTTATTTGCTCGCCATTTTGTTTCTGCTGTTTGATATCGAGGCGGTGTTCATGTACCCGTGGGCAGTAAGTGTACGCGAACTTGGTTGGTTCGGGTTCGCGGAAATGGTTGTCTTCATGCTACTGCTTTTGACTGGACTTATTTACATTCTTAAGAAAGGGGTGCTCAATTGGCGTTAGGATTAGAAGCAAGTTTGGGTGATACGGTACTGACCACCAAGCTCGATGCAGTCATCAATTGGGGGCGTGAGTACTCTCTGTGGCCGTTTGTCTATGGAACCGCCTGCTGTGCAATCGAATTCATGAGTGCAGCCGCAAGTCAGCACGATATTTCCCGTTGGGGTGCCGAGGTTGTGCGTTTTTCACCCCGGCAGGCTGACCTGTTGCTTGTCTGTGGCACTATCAGTTACAAGCAAGCGCCGGTTCTCAAGCAAATTTATGAACAAATGCCTGAACCCAAGTGGGTCGTGGCCATGGGTGCTTGTGCCAGTTCCGGTGGAATCTATGACAACTACTGCACTGTTCAGGGAATCGATACCATTATTCCGGTAGATGTCTATATCTCAGGGTGTCCTCCACGGCCGGAGGCGGTTTTGGATGCATTGATGAAGATTCAGGATCAGGTCAGGGGCGAAAGTGTGCTCAATGATCGCCACAAAGACTTTAAAGGGATTTTTGACTGATATGAATACGACGGCACTTGAATTAATCCAGGCCGCGTTTCCGGATGTCCCCTGCACCGCCTCTGTCGATGCAGTGGTGCTCACGGTGCAGCCTGCGCAACTCGAAACAACGCTTGCCCGCCTGAAAAATGATCCGAGCCTCAATTTCGGATTACTCCTTGATGTGACTGCGGTCGACTACCTCGATTACCCGATCCAGCAAGAGGCGCGTTTTTTTGTTGTGTACACCATCCGTAACTGGCAACAGAACCTGCTGGTTCAGGTGCGGACCCCTGTTGTTGATCCTGAAGTTGGGATACCCTCCGCCACCCCACTGTGGGATTCAGCCAATTGGGGCGAGCGTGAAGCGTTCGACCAATATGGCATTCATTTCCAGGGACATCCTGATCTCCGCAGAATCCTCAATCACTGGCAGTTTCAGGGGCATCCCCTGAGAAAGGATTATCCCATTGAGCAGGGGCAAATTTGCTTTGAGACCGACAGTCTGGAAAAAGAAATTAAGAATCGGCTACAGGTGAAAGGTGTTGGTCAGACCCTCATGGAGGACATCAACACCGAGATTATGTATCTCAACCTGGGACCGTCGCATCCGGCTACCCACGGCGCCATCCGTATCCTCACAGCCCTTGATGGCGAGACTATCCTCGCTAATGTCAATGAGATCGGCTATCTCCATCGCGGCTTTGAGAAAACTGCAGAGAACAGGACTTATAACCAGGTCATTCCGCTCACCGACCGGCTTAATTATTGTTCCGCCCTCATGAATAACATTGCTTACGCCAAGGCGGTTGAATCTTGGCTCGGCATTGAGATCACCGAGCGGGCCAAGTTTATGCGGGTCATCCTGTCCGAGTTCTTTCGCGTTCAAGATCATCTAGTTTGCATTGCCGCCAACCTGGTTGATATGGGTGGTTTGACCAACTACTGGTATTTGTATAACGAGAAAGAAGCTTCCTACGATTTCATCAGCCGTCTAACCGGTGCCCGCCTTACCAGTTCCTTCACACGAATCGGCGGTATGTACCGCGATTTTTACGAAGGCTGGGAAGGGGACATGGAAAATCACATCCGTGGCATAGAAAAAGGCGTCAGCGACTCTTTGAAATTGGTATTGAAGAATAGGATTGTCCACGACCGGACTCAGAATGTCTGCGTCATGCCGGCTGAACTTGCGCTTTCCTACGGGTTTACTGGACCCTGTCTGCGGGCCAGCGGAGTACCCTTTGATTTGCGCAAGGATAATCCATACTACAACTACGAAGCCTTTGACTTCACCATTCCGCTTGGATCAAAGGGCGATATCTATGACCGGATTATGATCCGCTTCGAGGAGATTTTCCAGAGCATTAGTATCATCCGGCAAGCGATGAAGATGATCCCCAAGGGACCGGTCACCATCAGTAACAATAATGTAACCTTGCCACCAAAAGCTGAAGTTTATCAGAACATCGAAGGGCTGGCCAGCCACTTCAAGCTGATCTTTGAGGGTGTCAAGGCCCCGATCGGTGAATGGTACGACTCCTTTGAGGCGGCCAATGGTGAGTTGGGCTTTCATTTCATCTCCGATGGGTCAGGACGCCCCTATAAATGCAAAGTGCGGCCGCCATGCTTTTACATGATGAGTGGATTCCACGAAATGGTTGAAGGCGAGATGATTGCCGATGCCGTTATCAATCTCGGCAGCATCAATATTATTGGCGGAGAGTTGGACAGATGAGTGATCGATCACAGCTGATAGAGACGGGAAAACCGTTCACTTTTGATGCGCAGCGGGATGCGGAATTTGAGCACCTGGTTAAACGTTATCCCACCCGGGAATCCTTGATCTTGCCCGCACTTTGGCTCATTCAGGAGCAAGAGGGATGGATCAGCGCGGAAGCTATGGCTTATGCCGCCGATCGCATCGGAACGTACGCCAGCGCGGTGTATGAAGTCGCAACCTTCTACACCATGTACAATTTGCACCCCACAGGGAAATATCATATCTGTGTTTGCCGGACACTCTCCTGTTATCTGCTTGGGAAGCAAGAGATTGTTGACTACATCCGACAAGAACTGGGAATTAAACCCGGAGAAGTCAGCGCGGATGGACAATATAGCCTGGAGGAGGTGGAATGCCTCGGACATTGCGGTACCGCTCCCGTGGTCCAGGTGAACGGAGAGTTCTACGAGAACATGAACGTTGATACACTCAAAGAACTCTTGGCCACGCTGAAATAAGGAGAGCGAACGCTATGCAAGTAAAAGTACTCAGTGCCAGGTTTGATATACCGGACGCCCACAAGATAGAAATTGCCAAGGAGCATGGCGCCTATTCGACCCTGGAAAAGGTCTTCGCGATGCAACCCGAAGAGATTATCGAGCTTGTCAAGGCAAGCGGGTTGCGTGGTCGTGGCGGTGCCGGATTCCCTACCGGACTTAAGTGGAGCTTTCTCCCGAAAAATATTGATAAGCCGGTTTATCTAGCCGTCAATTCAGACGAGTCGGAACCGGCGACCTTCAAGGATCGCTACCTTCTTGTACGCGATCCTCATATGCTGATCGAAGGTATTATTATCTGCTGCTATGCGATTAAAAGCCATGCAGCCTATATTTATATTCGGGGTGAATATACTACCCAGGTCAAGGCATTGCAGGCGGCCATTGATGAGGCCTATGCTGCCGGCTATCTCGGAGAGACCATAGCCGGGAAGGATTTCAAACTCGATGTGACCGTCCATAGAGGAGCTGGCGCCTATGTCTGTGGCGAGGAAACAGCCCTGCTTGAATCCATCGAAGGGAGAAAAGGACAACCTCGAAGCAAGCCACCGTTTCCTGCGGTTGAAGGTTTGTACGGGTGCCCGACCATCATCAACAACGTACAGAGCATCGGTTCCTTACCCTTTATTCTTGCCAACGGCCCTGATGCCTACAAAGCCTTTGGCACTGAAAAGAGTCCTGGCACCCATCTGTTTGGGATATCGGGACTGGTGAAAAATCCTGGGATGTATGAGTTGCCCTTGGGACTGCCTATCCTTGAGGTTATCGAAAAAGTGGCTGGTGGTCTGCGTGATGGACGCAGCCTGAAAGGCGTTATTCCTGGCGGCAGTTCGACGCCAGTCCTGACGCCTGAAGAGGCCCAAACGGTAACGCTTGATTATGAGTCCATGGCAGCACACAAAACCATGTTTGGTTCCGGTGGTATTGTTGTTTTGGATGATACCGTAGATATTGTGAAGTTGGTGGAAAACCTGATTCACTTCTATCACCACGAATCTTGTGGACAGTGCACTCCCTGCCGGGAAGGACTTGGCTGGATGCTTAAAATTGTCAAAAAGATTATCCGAGGTGAGGGAACAACTGCCGATATCGATCTACTGACCGAATTGTGCGATAACATCGAAATGAAGACCGTATGCGTTCTTTCGGCAGCTTGTACCATGTCGACACGCAGTTACTTGAACAAATTCCGGCATGAATTCGAGGCGTATGTCACCAACGGCGCTTCGAGTCAGGCCGCGATGTAACAGGGATAAGGGTTACCATGGCTGAAAAGGTAAAACTGTTTGTTAATGGTCAAGAAGTCGAAGTTGAATCAGGTAAGAATCTGATCGACGCTATTGGCGCTGTCGGCATTGAAATTCCTCATCTTTGCTATCATCCTGCATTAGGCGCAGACGGCAACTGCCGCATGTGCCTGGTTGGCATAGAAGATGGCAGACCTCCCCTCGTCCCCGCGTGTAAAACCCGGGTGGCTGAAGGGATGAAAGTGCAGTTGGATACGGAAAAAATTACCAAAATCCAGCACGACGTCATGGAATTTGAGTTGATCAACCATCCGATTGACTGCCCCATTTGTGATCAGGCAGGTGAGTGTAAGCTGCAAGATTACTATATGAAGTACGATGGGCAAAAAAGCCGGATGACGGTCAAACCGGTGCTGAAGGCGAAAAAATTAGATTTTGGTTGTGGGGTTGTACACGACCAGGAGCGATGCATTCTTTGTGCCCGTTGCGTTCGCTTCACCCGCCTCATCACGAAGACTGGAGAATTGGGCAT
>CAIMMA010000411.1 GCA_903842475.1 uncultured bacterium | reverse complement strand
CCCTCGGTCCGTGCCCCAGGCGGTCGACGACCTGCTAGCCTCCATGGCCTGTAAGGCGGCGATTAAGGCCGGCAAACGGCTGCAGCCGGTGGAGATGCTCAAACTCCTCCAGCAGATGGAGGCCGGCGAGGTCTTTTCCCACTGTCCCCATGGTCGTCCGGTGGTCAAAACTTTTTCCGCCCAGGAGGTGGAGAAGTGGTTCCACCGCCACGGCGGTTGAGATGGCCCCCCCCAAGACGGGGCCCAATATTGACAAGCTAAACCCTTTTATGCTAATGACACGGCTTTTTAACCGGAGACCGTTTTTCGGTTCATTTCGTCAACGAGATGGACGCAGGTGACCTGAATATGAAAATACAGACAGTACGGAGCAACTCCCCGCAAGGGCAACAGTGCATGCAGGCCCTGCGCAATCGATTCGCCGAGGAGACCGACACCGGCTGCCGGGCCGCGGTGGACGCCATGCTTGCCAGAGTCCGGCACGAGGGAGATGCGGCCCTGCTCGATTACTGCCGGCAATTCGACTGTCCGGTCATGACCCTGGGGACCCTCCGGGTCAGCCCGGAGGAATTTGACCGGGCGGAGCAGGCGGTGGATTCGGACTTCCGCGAGACCCTGCGGTTTGCCGCTGACCGCATCCGCACCTTCCATGAGCGCGAGCTTGAGGATTCCTGGATGCTGACCCGCGAGGACGGCACCATCACCGGTCGACTGGTGCGGCCGGTGGATAGTGCCGGGCTCTATGTGCCGGGGGGCAAGGAGGGGGCGACCCCGCTGGTCTCTTCGGTGCTGATGAACGGCATTCCGGCCCAGATCGCCGGTGTGGCCCGCCGGGTGATGGTGACCCCACCCAACCCCGAGGGCGGCGTCAGTCCGGCCCTGCTGGTGGCGGCCCGGGAGATCGGGATTACCGAAGTCTACAAGGTCGGCTCGGCCTGGGCCATCGGGGCGCTTGCCTACGGCACCGCCACCATGGCCCCGGTGGATGTGATCGTCGGGCCGGGCAACCAGTATGTGGCCGAGGCCAAGCGCCAGGTGATGGGCCGGGTGCGGATCGATATGATCGCCGGTCCCAGCGAGGTCCTCATCCTGGCCGATGATACCGCCGAGGCCGCCTTTGTTGCCGCCGACATGTTGGCCCAGGCCGAGCACGATCCCCAGGCCCTGGCCATGGTGATCACCACCAGCCCGGAATTGGCGGCCCAGGTGGCCGTCGAGCTGGAACGGCAGCTGCCGCTGTTGCCGCGGGCCGAAATCGCCCGCACCGCCCTGGCCGATCGGGGCCTGATCCTGCTGGTCGACAGTCTCGAAGAGGCTATCGGGTTGGCCAACGAGATCGCCATCGAACATCTCGAATTGCAGATCATGGACCCCTGGCAGTGGCTGCCCCGCATCCGCCATGCCGGCGCCATTTTTCTTGGTTCCTGGACCCCGGAGGCAGCCGGCGATTATGTCGCCGGTCCCAACCATGTCCTGCCGACCATGGGCACGGCCCGGATCTCCTCGGCCCTGGGG
>CAIMMA010000410.1 GCA_903842475.1 uncultured bacterium | reverse complement strand
CGTGCTCCACAAGGAACAAGCCGACAAAGGATTTACCATGGAAAGCAAATCGGAAATCGGATCTTCGACATCCGCCGATCTTCGCAGCAAGGCAATCATATCTATCATCATTTCCATGATTGGGGTTATGCTGTATCTGGCAATCCGTTTCGATTTCAGATTCGGCCTCGCAGCGGCCGTTGCAACCTTCCACGATGTCCTTGCCGTCCTCGGCATTTTCTGGCTGCTCGACAAAGAAATGACATTGTTGCTCATTACCGCCCTGCTCACGCTTGCCGGTTATTCCCTTAACGATACCGTAGTCATCTTTGATCGTATCCGGGAAAACATGCAGAAAGAAGAACAGCTCAGTCTCTACGAGATTATCAACAATTCCACCAACCAGGTGCTGGCTCGCTCGATCATAACCGTGCTCACCGTCTTTTTCACAGTTGCTTCCCTCTTTTTCTTCGGTGGTTCAGCCATTCATGATTTCTCCTTCGCTCTGCTGATCGGTCTGCTGGTAGGCTCTTTTTCATCCATCTTTGTTGCCAGCCCGCTTCTGGCCATCAAATGGAGTAAGAATCCGTGAAGCCAGACCAATTACCGGCAGATTTCCAGCCGGCGGTGGCCAATCAGCAATTTGCATTTTCCTGTCACCCCGGCGTTCCTTGTTTCACCGAGTGTTGCCGGGAGTTGGACTTGGCCCTGACCCCATACGACGTGCTTCGGCTCAAACAAGCTCTGCACCTTTCTTCGGGCAGGTTGCTTGAAGAATATGTGATTATTGAATGGGAAGAACAACAGCTTTTCCCTACCTGCTACCTGACCATGGTTGATGATGGCCGGGCCAGCTGCATCTTTGTCCGCGAGGCCGGCTGCTCGGTTTACGGGGATCGTCCCGGCAGCTGTCGGGCCTATCCGGTAGGACGAGGGGCGTCCAGAACGACAGCGCAGGAGGCTACAGAATCCCTGGTGTTGATCCGGGAAGCGCATTGTCGAGGATTTGCGGCGGCAAGCCCTCAGACCATCGGCGCGTATCTGCTCGACCAGGGGCTGGCTCCCTATAACCGGTTCAACGACGCCCTGTTGCCCCTGCTCCAGCATCCACACCTGCAGCATAAGACCTTCCGTCCCTCACGACGGCAGCTCGACCAGTATATCCTCGCGTTGTACAATCTCGATCAGTTTCGCGTGGAAATGACCGAGGGTCGCATCACCCTGCGCTCTCCCCTGACCCCGCAGCAACTCACCGGCCTGACCGGAGACGACCAAGAACTGCTTCTGCTGGGCATCCGCTGGCTGATGCAGGAATTTTTCGATGAATAATCAGCATACCACACGGCGCATGCCCTCCGATGATACATTCTAACCCGTCACCGGCCCCCGATCAGCTGCAGCGCCTCAGAGCGATCAGCGCCTCATTTTGCATAACCGAGGGAGGCTCACATGGCCCCGATCACAGTGAACGGGTGCTGCACACCGCCATGACCATCGGACGGCAAATGGAGGCGAAGCTTTACATCCTCGCCCCCGCCGCCCTGCTGCATGACATCGGCCGTCGAGAAGAAAGCCAGAGTCGTGGGGCAATATGCCATGCCCGGCGAGGTGCGGAACTGGCAGCTCCCTTGCTCCTAGATCTGGGCTATACCGAAGAATCGATTGCGGCCATCTGCCATTGCATCCACGCCCATCGCTTCCGAGGTGCCACCCAACCAAAATCCCTTGAAGCCAAAATTCTTTTCGACGCCGACAAATTGGATTCGATCGGCGCAATTGGAATCGGCCGAGCCTTTCTCTTTGCCGGGCAGATCGGTGCACGACTGCATAATCCGGAGCAGGATCCCGCTTCGACCCGACCCTATTCCCTTGAAGACACTGCCTACCGCGAATTTCAAGTAAAAATGGTCAGGGTGCGGCACCAGATGCTCACCCCGGTCGGCCTGGTGCTGGCAGCGCAACGACATGCGTTCATGGAGACATTTTTTGAGCAACTCACCCGGGAAACCAGCGGATTATTTCCGTGAACCCTTTATCGGATCGTAACCGCATGCTGAAACTTGTTGTTTTTGACTGTGACGGGGTCATGTTCAGTTCCCGCGAGTCCAATCGGATCTATTACAACCACCTCCTCCAGGT
>CAIMMA010000409.1 GCA_903842475.1 uncultured bacterium | reverse complement strand
GGCAACTGGTATTGCTGGTACTGGTGTGCCAAGCCTGGATGCTCACCGGGGCTGATACTATATCAATATCTGTTTCGCGAGGGTGTTCGACCGAACCAAGGCGGAAGCAGCCTATGCACCTTTCATCGCAGTAAAGCTAGGTGCGGCGAAGGAGTATCTCCCGCAAATGATCAACTGGTTACGTCGCAGTGATCGCCTCAGCCATCCAACACTTCCCTCACCATGGCCGCAATATCCGCCTGTGAGAACGGTTTCTGGATGAAATGCACCCCCTCGTCCAGCACGCCGTGACGGGCAATGATATCAGCCGTATAGCCTGACATAAAGAGCCTCTTCATGCCGGGGTGGATTGTGAGAATGCTCCGTGCCAGGTCACGGCCGTTCATTTCTGGCATGATGACATCGGTCATCAGCAGATGGATCGCGCCATGATGCTCACGTGCCAACTCCATTGCCTGGCCGGGTGAGTCGGCCTTGAGAACGATGTATCCCTTTTTCACAAGCCTGATTGCCGTTATGTCGAGCATTGCAGCGTCATCTTCCACCAGCAGAATAGTCTCCTGACCACGCGGTACTGCCTCCGCTTCACCTTCAGCCTGTTTTCGGATAGTGTCTCCTGCATAGTATGGCAGGTAAAGTGAGAACGTGGTTCCTTTGCCCGGTTCACTATAGAGGTTGATGAAGCCGTTGTTCTGTTTGACTGCGCCATAGACCGTAGCCAGCCCGAGCCCAGTGCCTTTGCCCATTTCCTTGGTAGTATAGAACGGCTCAAAGACGTGGGTTAGAGTATCCCTATCCATACCTTTGCCATTATCACTAACGACCAAGCGCACGTAGTCGCCGGGAGTTGCCTCAAGGTTGGCGGCGCAATAGTCGGCGTCAATGGAGCAGGTGCCGGTTTCAATCGTGATCTGGCCGGTATCTTCGATAGCGTCGCGGGCATTGACGCAGAGGTTGGCCAGGATCTGATCCACCTGGGAAGGGTCCATTTTAATCTGACACTGGTCAGGTGATGGTTGCCAGGTCAGATGAATATCTTCCCCGATCAGCCGCTGCAGCATTTTGAGCATGTTAGTGACGGTGTCGTTTAGGTCGATGGCTTTGGGTGATACCGTCTGCTTACGGGCAAAAGCTAGCAACTGCCGGGTCAGATCGGCAGAGCGTGCCGCCGCTTTACGTATTTCCTCCAAATAGCCGTGGATGGGCTGAGCCGAATCAACCTCATCCTGAGCGACTTCGGCATAACCGAGAATAGCGCCTAACATATTATTGAAATCATGGGCCACACCGCCGGCCAGACGACCGACTGACTCCATCTTCTGAGCCTGTTGAAGTTGGGCTTCCAGTTTATATTTCTCTTCTTCGGCATGCTTTGCTTCGGTAATATCATAGTTGATGCCGAGCATCCGTTCGGCATTGCCGTCTGCTCCCCGTAAAACAAGTCCTTTACCCTTGATATGCTTCACGGTGCCATCCGGATGCAAAACCCGGAACTCGGTGTCGAACTCTTTTTCTCCGTTAAGGGCCGCCTGGCATTCAGCAATAGCCGATTCCTTGTCCTCAGGATGCAGACCGTTCATCCAGGCGTCAATGCTGCTTGGGAATGACTCCCGCGTGAGGCCGTACAACTCGAACATCAGGTCATCCCACACCATGGAATTATCCTTGACGCTCCAATCCCAAATACCGAGGCGGGCCGATGATGTCGCCAGTTGAAGGCGCTGTGCCAGGCTCAAAAGTTGATTCTCGGACTGCTTACGCTCGGATATGTCGCGACCTATCCCTAAAATACCGATAAGTTTTCCATCGGTGCCAAACATAGGTGTTTTTGTTGTATAAAGAATAGCTTTATGGCCATTGTCGGCAAAGGTGATCTGTTCCTCGTTACTGCTGGGACGACCGGCAGCCACAGCTTTAAGGTCATGCTCGCGAAAGAAGTCAGCCAGTTCTTTATCTACAAAATCGTAGTCAGTTTTACCTATAATTGCGGCTTCTTTTGCACCAAAAAAACGTTCAAACATTGTATTGCAGGATAGATAAACACCTTCGGTATCTTTAAGCCAAATCAGGTCAGGAATGGTATTCACCAGCATACGGAAGAGTGCTTCACTCTTTTTCAGATCATTCTCCGCCTGCTTTCGCTCGTTGATGAAGCGGGCCTGTTGAATATTTTGATAGGCGCTGGTCGAGAGTTGATTGGCAAGTATGAAGAGCGCCTGGGCAACATGTTCAAACTGCTTGAGTGACATGGAGGGAACTTCACGGAACGCTTCCAGAAAATACGCCTCGTTCACCCCGATCTCGCTGGCATAGACGGCCATGTTCTCCTCGGTCTGGGTTTCATCGCGTACCTGTCCTATCAACCAGTTAGCGATGTGTTGCCCGCCGACGGAGATGCCGGCTCCTGCATCCCACAACCCGCCGCTCAGACAGGGTCGGATATTGGGACCGTCTGGATTGTAGCGCCCGAGTGCGGCATCAGACTTGAAGCAGTTGGCACAACCTTTTTCCGTCTTACGAATAATATCATTGCACAGGCGAGTAAAGTTGCTCGGCGCGGTCAGTGGTGTTCCGTCCGGATGGGTGATAATGGACGCTACGCCGGTTGCCCGGGCGAATTCATCCTGCAGTCGCTGCACGTCATCGATATTGAACAGCTCTTCAAAGGTCACCCCGCCGCTGTCCATCGGTCGGGTCAAGGCAACAAGTCTCTTGTTGATTGCCTCTTCTATACGTTTTTGTCCTGTGATGTCCGTGAAAGTAACAACTACTTGTATTACCTGACCACTTGACTCGGTAACCGGGTAGGCATTGCATTGAACCCATACCGGCTCTGCTAAATCAGGGCGGCAAATCCCCAGAACCTGATTCTGAATCGGTTTGCCCGACGCCAGGACAGCATTTACCGGGTATTGATCCAAAGGCATTGTCGTGCCGTTTCCCTGAAGAAAACACCATGCCGGGTCAATAGCCGCTTTTCCCCGCATCTGATCATCAGTAAGTCCGAGAAGTGTCGAAGCCATGGAGTTGGAGAGATTTATTGTAGTATCAGAGTTATGAACCACCAGGCCGGCTGGAAGATTGTGTACAAGAAGCCGATATTTAAGCTCACTTTTCTCCAGTATTTCCTCCGTCAGCTTGCGCTTGGTAATATTGATGTTGGTGCCGATATATTCGGTTATCTCTCCAGTGCTGTTTTTAAGCGGAAATGCGTTACCATAAACCCAGGTGATTTTCCACGTTGGGGCAATAAAGCGATATTCGTACCCCCAATGGCCACCGCTTTGGACTGATCGATACCATTTGTCCGCTATTGATTCCCGGTCTTCCGGATGGAGCGCCTTTTCCCATCCTTTACCGATTGCTTCATCTTCAGTGAGTCCGGACATCTCTCGCCAACTTCTGTTCGTGTACAGGCAATAGCCATTCGGATCGGTGAGATAGATTCCCACCGGTGCGTTTTCAGTCAGAGTCCTGAATTTATCTTCGCTTTTTTGCAGCGCATCTTCTGATGATTTTTGCTCAGTTATGTCTGTAATCGTTATAACCACTGCGTAGGGATGTGAATCTTCTCCTTTAAAGAGTGGATTGGCATTGACAATTATCCATGAAGAATCGCCAGGCTCGCGTTCGACCTTCATGATTGTATTTAAAGAGGGTTTTCCGGATGCAAAGGCCAGCATGGAGGGGTGTTCAGCGCCTGACAGCAAGGTGCCATCTTCTTTGTACGTCTTCCAGTTATACCCAGTGGAAGTCTGGCCTATTGCCTCAAAGGCTGTGACACCAAAGATTTTTTCAGCAGCTTCATTCCATACTACGATTTTACCACTTCGCTCCTGCAGAATAATCCCGTCATGCGCTGCGGTGACCACGCTACTAAAAAGTTCGAAACTTTCCTGCAACAAGGTCTCCGCCTGCTTGCGGTCGGTAATGTCTTGCACCAGAGCAACAAAGTAGTTAATCGTTCGGTCGGGTTTGCGTACGCAGCACACGGAAATTGACCCGTGGATGACGGAGCCGTCCTTGCGAATGAAACGTTTGTCCAGTGAATAGCCTTCACTCATGCCCTCCAGGATGAGATTGAACTGCGCGACATCGCGCTCTATGTCTTCGGGATGCGTGATCGCCGTCCAGGTCAGCGTTACCAACTCTTCACGTGGGTAGCCGAAAATTTCACAGAGCCGTTCGTTGACCTCAATCCAACCTTTTTCCAACGAAGTGATGGCAAAACCAATGAGCGGCAGGTTGAAATAGCTGCGGAACCGTTCCTCGCTCTCCCGCAGCGCCTCCTCAGCCCGCTTGCGTTCGGTAATATCCTGCAGCGAGCCAACCAGGCGTGCAGCTCTGCGCCCCTCGCTTACCTCAGGTTGGCCGTGAGCCAGGCATATCCTCGTTGTCCCATCCTTGCGAAGAGCACGAAGTTCCAGCTCGTAAGGAGTGCCCTCGTTTACGGCAGCTTCAACTGCCGACCTGAGCCGCGCCATGTCTTCCGGATGATACAGTTCGTCTTGTTCTGCAAATGAGGGTGCCCACATTGCCGGTTCGAGCTGAAAAAGGCGGAACAATTCGTCTGACCATGTCACGGTATCGGTGGCCACATCCCATTCCCAACTGCCGACCTGGGCAATTCTCTCCGTGCGTGCCATCAGAACATGCTGACGTTGCAAGACAGTCTCGGCCTGCTTGCGGTCAGTGATGTCGCTCAGTATCACCCAGTTCACCGGCGCACCGCTTTCGTCCTGTGCAAGCGTAGCCGACAACTGTACCCAGAAGGTCGTTCCGTCTGGATGCACCATCCGCAGTTCGCATTCTTGTGGTTCAGAACTCTCAAACAACTGCTTGCGGAGCAGATAATACATATCGTTATCTTCAGCGAGGATGAACCGGGAAAACCGCTTTCCGACTAGTTCCGATCTCGACAGCCCTAAAAGATTGGAGGCTTTGAGGTTGGCCTCCTGCAGCAACCCCTGCTTGCTGATGGTGCAATACCCCACCGGCGCCATGTCATAGAGATCGAAATAGCGAGCCTGCGAAGCTGCCAGTGCCACCTGGGCCTGTCGCAGCTGCTGGTTCTGCATCTCGAGTTCGATCTGATGCACCCGCAGTTCGTGGAATTTCTGCCGGATTTCCTCAGTCGAAAGACTCTTTACATCTTCCGGTGACTGGGCCGCACTCCTCTGGTCGACCTCTTCGGCACGTCGGCGCAGGTCGGGATCAATGGGCGGTCGATTATTCTCGCTGGTCATAGCACGGCCCTTGTCATGAGATCAATCTTAAGCTCTTCGGCGCGCTCCGTTGTCGCTATCGCATACATTTTCCCGGTCTCGTTCACCAAAGCGGTGGAGGTCAACCAGACCTCAACTATTGTACCATCCTTGGTGAGCCGTTGGGTAGGGTACGGCTCCAGGATTTTGGCCAGACTCAACTGATATATCCTGGCTAACGCCTCTGCTTGGTGCTCCTTCGGAATCCGGTCGGCAGCGTGCATGGTCAGCGCTTCAGCCTCGCTCCAGCCATACATTCGCACAGCACCCTGGTTCCAGGCAATAATTCGGCCCTCCAAGTCTTGGACGGTGATGGCGTCAAAGGCATCACGGACAACCTCAGCCAAGCGGTGCAGTTCGTTGGCTTTATGCAGGGCCTCTCTGGTCTTCATTATCTCGGAAATATCCATGAAGGTGATCACCGCCCCCTCAATAACATTGTCTCTTGTCCGGTAGGGTTGGATGCGCAGGGAAAACCATTCACCATCCGTGGTCTGCACTTCCACATCTTTAGGGATCAGGGTGTTCAGCACCGCCTGCGTGTCTGTCACCAGGCTATCGTAGCCAACAAGGTTGGTGACGGTGTGGCCAACAGGCCGCCCCACATCGCTGGGAATCAGGTTGATCATCCGGGTGGCGGCGGGGGTGTATCGAAGGATGTGCAGCTCGTGATCCACGAAAACCGTGCCAATGCCGGTTCCTCCCAGCATATTGTTCATGTCATCGTTAGCCTGCGACAGATTGGCCATGTTGATCTGCAGTTCGTTGTTGACCGAGGTTATTTCCTCGTTCACACTCTGCAGCTCTTCCTTGGAAGTTTCAAGTTCCTCGTTGGTGGATTGCAATTCCTCGTTGACCGATTGCATCTCCTCGTTCGAGGATTTGAGTTCTTCAGTCGAAGTCTCAAGCTGTTCGCGGAGTGCCTGGATGTACTCATCCTTGGCGAGCAGTTCCTCTCTGAGCTGCGCATTCTGTGCCTGAATGCCTCCGGGATCAATCTCTTCCTGATTTTCCATCCCCTGCACCGCCACGACGGGCTGCACCGGTGCCGCCTCAAAGATGACCAGGTATAGAGGCGCCGCCGCTGCGGTGGCAAGACCGGTTGGTATCGGCTGGACGGTCAGGTTGACGGCGCTGAAATCACCGTTTGTTTTGACGCGCAGGCCGGCATTATGAATGGTTTCATGCCCAACCACGGCTTTGTGCAGAGCCGTGGTCAACGCACTCCGCAGTCCTTCGCGGGCCATCTTGAGGATGTTGCTGACCCCTGTCCGGCCGAGTGCAGGTTCAAGATACATGCCGGTGCGGCCATGGAAGTACAGGGTGTCGCCTTGGTTATTGACAAGCACTGCCGCTGGGGTTCGCTGCAGCAGTGCCTTTTCGGTTAGTTCCTGCAAGGGCAGTTCGACTGGAAATAGGCTTGCGTGCGGTGATAGGGGAGGCGTACCTGCACGTATGGCTGTCATGGATGGCAGAAACCGGCTCGGGGTTATAGGTGGCACGTTGTAAGCAGTCTCTTTGCGCTGATACAATTTCAGGCTCCGATCCACTGTGGCAAACAACTGGATAAACTCGGCCACGGTCTCAGAGGTTCCCTGAAAGAGAAAACCTTCTGGGTTTAATGCATAGTGGAATAGCGGGATAATCTTTTTCTGCAGGTCGCTATCGAGATAGATCAGGAGGTTGCGACAACTGATTAGATCGAGTTTGGAGAACGGTGGGTCCTTGGTCAGATTATGCTCGGAAAAGACGACCATGTCACGAATACCCTTGTGGATGCAGTAGGCCTTGCGATCGGGTACAGCAACAAAAAAACGTTTCAGTCGCTCCTGGGAGATATCGGAAGCGATGCTGGCCGGATAGATGCCGCTTCGGGCGGTGGCAATAGCCCGTTTGTCAATGTCAGTGGCAAAGACCTGCACCTTGAAATTCTGCTTCATTGCCTCTTGCCGTTCCGCGAGCAAAATAGCAATGGAATAGGCGTCCTCGCCTGTGGAGCATCCCGGCCCCCAGACGCGAATCACGGAATCAGTGCGTTTGCTGGCAAAGAGCTTGGGGATGACTTGATCCTCAAGCGCCTTAAAGGCCTCTGGATCGCGAAAGAAGTTGGTCACTCCAATCAGGAGGTCGTTAAATAAGGATTCCACCTCCACGGGCGTTTTCTGCAAATACTTGATGTAACCGGTTATGGTTTCGATTTGATGCATGGCCATGCGACGTTCGATACGACGATGCAGAGTGCCCAACTTATATTGGGAAAAATCGTGGCCTACCTGAGCCTGTAAGAGGATGAAGATTTTCTTCAAGGCGTTCTCGTTATCGAGTGCCTGCGCTGCTGTTACCTTGGATGATTTGTCAAAGAGATGAGTGGCGTAAGCTAGGAGTTGATCAGGCATTTCTGTGGGCGGCAGCGTATAGTCCACCAAGCCGGTGGCGATAGCACTCTTCGGCATCCCATCATATTCAGAGGATTCAGGGCTCTGGACCATGACCATGCCGCCCTCGCCCTTGATGGCCTGAATACCTAAGGTACCGTCACGACCGGTGCCGGAGAGCACGATACCGATAGAAAGGTCGCCCTGGTCCTGAGCAAGAGAGCGAAAGAAACTGTCGATGGGCATCCGCTGACCGCGCGGTGAAGAAGGTTCAAAAAGATGGAGCGAGCCTTGCAGGAACGTAATGTCACGGTTGGGCGGGATGATGTAAACGCAGTTGGGTTGGACGACAACCCCGTCGGCAACCTCGAAGACCTGCATACATGTAAAGCGTTGTACCAGTTCGTTGAGGATGCTTTTGTGATCCGGAGCC
Organism: uncultured bacterium; assembly: GCA_903842475.1. Classification (GTDB taxonomy): domain Bacteria; phylum Desulfobacterota; class Desulfobulbia; order Desulfobulbales; family Desulfobulbaceae; genus Desulfobulbus. Next base: position 3,941 of record CAIMMA010000409.1, on the reverse strand, counting down.
AAATGCTGCACCAGGACAAAAGCCATGCCGGGATCGATATCTGCAGGCATGCCGGAAAAGAAGGCTTCAAAGGCCGCCAGACCCCCTGCAGATGCGCCGATGCCGACGATGGGGAAAGAAGTTCCCTTCGGCGCGACCGGCTGGGACGGCGACGCTTGGGCCTTGGGTTTCTGCAGATCTGCATTCTTCCGGGCCATAGCAGAGATTCTCCTGCCTGAAGCTTGGGGATATCGTTGGTAATTATGTCACTCAGATGACCCCAGATCGATATTTTAGTCTACCAAAAAATGGTAATATCTTAAATTCCCGATTTGCTCTGTCCCGCCAATAATGCCACTACCCATCTCTGTACCTATTCAGCGAACACCGGGGGATTTATACTGGCCGTCCTCAAAAGTGAAGGATTGATCAAGCCGATATAGGGTAAAGCCCGGAGCTACCAGTGTGCCGATCCGGTGGCATTTATCGCTGCGATACAGGAGTTGATTGATGCCGAGGTTTCGTTGGAGGCACTGGAGGAAACTGCCCCGACACAACCACCACGCAAGAAGAAGGAGAGGAGAAATCTATGAATCGAGAACTATTGAATGACGATGACCGTATCAACTTTCCCCCCGATCTCTTCGGTGTCCATTTCCCCTTCCGGCTGGAACCGACCATTTACAATACTGCTGGTCGTCTGTCCGCTGATTACCATGGCGGCTACTGGTTGATGTATCGAATTGGAGCAGGAGGATTTTATATGGCTCCGGATGAGAATATGTTTCGGGTGTCCTGCATGAACGGCTTTGAGGGGACGCTATCGGATGCTTTCGGTATTGTTGTCTGCTAGTACACATACAGCGAGTTGGCGTTATCTGTCACCTAAAGTGGAATTGGCCGGGATAAACTGTGCGGCGCACCGGTCATGGCCACCGATCTGCGGGCTTCGGCCTCCCTGGTGTGATCGCCGGTTTGGCCGCCAGCGGGACCACGGAGATTTTCAGAATTTATCATCTCGAGCGGGGCTATGAGAACATGGTGGAAAAGCTGCAGGGCTTGGGTGCGAGGATTTGCAAGGTCAGGGCGTAGTCCGCATGATGGTGTGAAGGCAATTCTGGCTTGGGATTATTTCCTGTTGGGAGTTGGTCCTCACCTCATTTGACATGCACCATTATTCCCATCGTCAATAAAATGACATGTGGAGGTTTTCAAGCGCCCCAATATTGCTGGTACTGGTGCACACCTATAGTGTGTTCAGGGTTACGATTACCAGCTATACTTGGTTCGGTAGGATGTTTGGCCGGATCAAGGCGGGAGCAGCCCTGGTCGGGCCGGCCGGGATCTTACTTCAACTATACCGACCTTCAACAGCATCAACTTTCCTTTCTACCCTCATCCAGCACCTTCCTGAGGAGTGAAGCAATTCCTTTCTTGGTCATAGGTTTATCTAGGAATCCTTTAATCCCTTCGGCCTTGGCCCGTTTTTCGTCGACGAGAGTGCTGTAACCGGTACAAAGAATAATCGGAATATCTGGACGAATCTGCAATATCTGTCTTGAGAGTTCCAACCCAGTCATATCCGGCATGGTCTGGTCAGTGATTATTGCATCAAACAGGTCAGCATGATTCTGAAAAATGGTGAGGGCTTCTGTGCTGCTGGTCAGCACCGTTACCACATACCCTAGACGTTCAAGCATTGTTTTTCCTAACTCAACCAGCATTATTTCATCGTCAATAAAGAGAATATGTCCTGTGCCGGTAGATGCCACTGCCACAGGCTTGACCGCAGCAAATGTTTCCTCCTCGATGGACGGGAAATAAATCTCGAAAACCGTGCCTTTGCCTGGTTCGCTCTCGCAGGTGATGAATCCGCCATAACCGGTGATGATACCATGGGCGATAGCAAGGCCCATTCCGGTGCCTTTGCCGACCTCTTTAGTGGTGAAATAGGGCTCAAAGATCTTTTCCCGCACCTCCGGCGCGATACCCTGACCGGTATCGCGTATCGCCAGCACCACGAAAATGCCGGGTTGTAACCCCGGCCTATGTTCGATATCCTCCAGGGAGAGTGCGAGGTCCTTTAGGGTGATGGTGAGGGTGCCACCGGCCTGCTCCATGGCATGAAAAGCATTGGTGCAGAGATTCATCAGGATTTGATGCACCTGGGTCGGGTCAGCCAGAATAGGCCTGATGGAGGTATCTATCTGCTGTTGGATGGTGATGGTTGAGGGTAGGGAGGGTCGGAGAAGTTTGATGGCCTCTTTGACAATGACGCTGGGTTGTAAGGGAATACGTTCGATATTGGCCTGGCGGCTGAAGGCCAGGATCTGCTTGACTAGGATGGAGGCCCGCTCGCTGGCTCCCAGGACCTTTGTCAGATGCCTGGCGGTCATTGATTCCGGAGGTAAGTCATCCCTGGCGATTTCAGTGTATCCCATGATAGCACCGAGGATATTGTTGAAGTCGTGGGCTATGCCGCCTGCCAAGGTGCCGATGGCCTCCATTTTCTGTGCCTGGATGAGCTGGAGTTGCAGGGCTATTGTTTCCTCCTCGGCTCGTTTGCGTTCGGTTATATCAGTCAGCGTCCCGATCATCCGTATGGCTGTATTCTCTTGATCTTTTTCAATAGCCTTGCCGTTTGTGGAGACCCAGCGCCATGGGCCTTGTTTCATTTTCATCTTGAGATCGATGGTGAATCCTTCTCCAGAGCCGATGCACGAGCGCAACGTCTCTTCGACCCTTTCAAGATCATCAGGATGCACAAGTTTTCGCCATGCATCATAGGTGGCGGGAAATTCTCCGTCTTCATAACCGAGAATTTCGTAATAAATCTTGCTGAAAACTGCGTGGCCGCTCGGAACGTGCCACTCCCACAGCCCGGTATCTACGACGGACAGCGTTTCAGCATACCGAGCCTCGCTTGTTCGCAGCGCCTCTTCGGCGTTTTTGCGCATGAGCGCCTCGCCGAGATGTGAGGCTATGCCTTCCAGGAGTTCAACCATACGGAGCGTAAAACCTTCTTTGCGCCGGTCATTGAGCTGAAGCAGCCCGACAATCCTCTCTTTATTACGGATGGGTATCAAGGCGACCGAAATATAGTCGTAATGTACGCATCGGTTGCGGGGATTAAGGCGGGGATCAATCCTCTCTGGGATATCGAGGAGCTGTTTTGAATCGTTGGTCCAGCAGCTGCCCCCTGGTGTGAAAAGGGAATTGGTTGGGTCGGTCCTGCCGGATATGACCAGTCCGCAGGTGCATTCCAGCCTGACGTTGCCGTCTTGCTCACGGCATATATGGCCTTCCGTCGTTCGCTCAATCAGTGAATTTTCCTTGAGCAGAAAATCTGCTGGAAAACCCTCTTGCACGAAATAGGGGTAGTCTTCCCCTTCCTGCAGGCGAATACCGACCGCATCGAAACCGGTCTGTGTCTTCAATGCAGCAAGAACGCGCTCAATGGAACTGCGCAAATCTCCAGGTTCGTTGAGTATATGCAGGATGTCTCTGCCCAGTGCTTCATAGGTGTCCGTTTGTTTACGCTCGCTGATGTCGCGGACGCTTTGGATGGCGCCAATAATGTTGCCATCCTGATCATGCAGGGGGGCGGCTTTGGCAAAAACCCAGGCCCCCTTATTGTTGTAGAGGGCGTCGCAGAACACTTCGACTCCGAGGGTGTCACCTTCACGGATAATCTGGGGATAGAGGGCTGCGGCATCGTTGTGGTCCTCGACGAGGAGGTTCAGCAGTTGCGGTCGCGCTTTTCCAAAAAACGGGATGGCGTGCGCGTAGCCGTCTTTGCCGAGCATCTTCGCAGCAGGGACGCCGGTCATCTGTTCAATGGCTTCATTCCAGATTATGACATGTCCTTTCTTATCGATAGCGAAGGTGGCGTTGGGTAGGAATTTGATAATGTCCGAGAATGTCTTCTGGTTGGACCGCAGGGCATCCTCAGCCTGTTTGCG
>CAIMMA010000408.1 GCA_903842475.1 uncultured bacterium | reverse complement strand
GGATCGTATGGTTGGCCAGACCGACCACGATTCCTTCACGGAGTACCCGGCCCACCGGGTTTTCCACCGGCTGCCGGGTCGACTCGTTGACAATCACGAACACTTCTTCAAGCGAGCGACCGCGGGCATCGGCCTCCAGCCAGCCGGTCAGCGCCTCGGCCACGGGATTGAGCAGCGTCACCCGTCCTTGGTTATTGCTGACAATCACCCCGTCGCCGATGCTCATCAGGGTGGTGCGATACCGCGCTTCCGCCTGACGGCGCTCGGCTTCGGCCCGGAAGGCGGCCTGATACTGCATTTTAGCGCGGCGCTGCCAGACCAGACCCAAAGCGGTCATCACGGCGGCGGCCAGGCCCAACAGCAACCCCGCAATCAACAGGGAGCGTGCCCGCCGTTCGGCCATGGTCTCGCTGGTATTGATCTTGGTTACCATGCACCAGGGTGTGCCGGGTATACCGCTGAGCACCGAAAGCACCTCGACGCCGCGGTAATCCCGTCCCGCCACCAACCCCCGGACACCGGTCACCGCCATGACCGCCGGCACGTCCTTGCGAATCAAGGGGATGCGCAGGCTGAGTGCGGTCTGCGGCTGATGGCGAAGTTCGTTGAGAAAAAGCACCTGGTCGCCGTCCCGACGCACCAGCAAGGTTTCAGCACTCTCGCTCGGCCCCCCTGAGGGCAGGACGGAAGTCCCGGGCTTGTTCCGGCCATCCGCAACCGGCCCAAATTGCGGCTGGACGAGCAAGAATTCGGCCGGGTAGCCCGGTTTTCGACGCTGCGCCGTTGCAAAAACCGGTTTATCGAGGGTAACTGGCCAGGAGCCAAGTCGAAAAAAGTATTGGTGTTTGCACCCCAGCTCGATACACTATGTGATGAAGACATCAGGATTTCATGACTGCCGGGCAGCCCGCTGCCCCGGCGCATTGTTGCCGTTGCTCGAGACTGAAAAGATCCCATGCAGATTCCGAACTGGTCGATCATCATATCGGCTCTTAAAAAATGGCCGCTGGGGAAAAAGATTTTCTTCGGGAATCTCTTTTTACTTATCCTGCCGCTTCTCATCCTTGCAGCCTTCATGCTCCCTGCTCCATTCACTCCGGCAAACCCGCCTCTCCCGCAGGGGCCTGAGGCAGGGCCCCTGGCCGGTAGCTTGCCCATCCGGTTCCTCCCGGGCCTGCTGGTACTGGTCGGCACCCTGCTGTCGCTCTGCGCCGCCTTTTTCCTGAGCCGCTGGCTGACCGCGCCTATCAGGAAATTCGCCGAACAATTCGATGCACCGGGAAAAAACGGACCCCCTGCCTATAACGGCGGATGCGAAACCACGTTCCTGATGGAGACCCTCGCTCAGTATGTCGAGCTACTCCGCACGTCCCGGGAAAAACTGGGTACTGAGGTCCAAATTCGGAAAAGTGCCGAAAATTTCCTCCAGATCTACAAAAACATCTTTGACAACGCCAACGAAGGGATTTTCATCACCGATGCCAACGCCAAGATCCTGGCGATCAACAAGGCCTTTTCCACCATCACGGGCTACGAGCCCGCCGAGGTGATCGGGCAGAATCCCAGAATACTGAACTCAAAGCGTCACAATGCCTTTTTTTATGAACGAATGTGGCATGACCTGGGCGAGAAGGGCGCCTGGGAAGGAGAAATATGGAATACCAGGAAAGACGGCAGCATCTTCCCGGAATGGCTGAGCATCAACGCCATCCGCAACGAACGCAAGGAAACAACCTACTTTTTCGCCACGTTTTATGAGATCGGCGAACTGAAAAAACGGGAGAAGCAGATCACCTTCATGGCCTACCATGATATGCTGACCCGGCTGCCGAACCGCGCCTATCTGGAAAATAAACTCACCAAGAACCTCGCTGCCCTGCCCGCGGAAGGCGGCAAACTCGCCGTTTTTTACATCGATCTGGATAATTTCAAAAACGTCAACGATGTCTTCGGCCATAACCAGGGGGACGAGCTGCTCATCCAGGTCACCCAACGGTTCACGTCGGCGTTGAGCGAGAACGACACCTTGTGCCGCCCGGGCGGCGATGAATTCATTCTCCTCATGGAGCATATCGAAAACGAATCCATTGTCTACCTGATGGCCAACCGGCTGCTGGCGGTGCTGAAAAAACCGTTCTTAGTCGATCGCAAAAAGATTTTCGTCAATGCCAGCATCGGCATCTCCATCTATCCGGACGACGGCGCCACCGGACTCGACCTGATCAGAAGTGCCGACACGGCCATGCACAAGGCCAAACGTGAAGGAAAAAATCGCTTTTTCCTGTTCACCAAGGGCATGCACGAGGTTATCTACAATACCTTCCGCATCGAAAACGGCATTCGCCTCGGACTCAAAAACAGGGAATTTGTCGTCTTTTATCAGCCCAAAATCAATATCCAAACCAGGAAAACCTCCTCGCTGGAAGCACTCATCCGCTGGAAAAAGGGGGATGAGCTCGTCCCCCCCAATGCCTTCATCCCGATTGCGGAGGAATCGAGCTTGATCGACGACCTGTGCCTGTTCGTGATGGAAGAAACCTGCGCCTTCCAGTCCCTCATGAAGCAGCAGCGGGTGGCCGTACCGGTCAGCGTCAACATCTCGCCCCGTCAGTTTCACAATGCCGACTTTGTCGATATTGTCGAAGATCTGCTGGGCCGATACCAGGTGGCTCCCGAGTACCTGGAATTTGAGATCACCGAAACCACCGCCATGAAAGACGTTGAACATACCTTGAAAATCATGCATCGTATCCGCGAGATGGGGATTCTCTTTTCCATCGACGATTTCGGCACCGGGTATTCCTCGCTGGGGTATCTCAACAAAATGCCGGTCAGCACCCTGAAGATCGACAAACAGTTTGTTCATGATCTTGAAGAACATGGCGGGATCGTGGCCACCATTATCGCCATCAGTCAACAGATGCATCTCAATGTGGTCGCCGAAGGCGTGGAAACCGAAGAACAACTGCTCCGCCTGGGCGCCATGGGTTGCCAGGAGGCACAGGGGTACTTTTTCTCCCGCCCGCTGCCCGGAGACCAGTTGCTTGCCTATCTCCTGGCGGAAACGGCCAAAGGGAGACTTGAGCAGACGTAACCGGGCCGACTTTTTTAGAGAGCGGGCCGCAAACCAGTCACCGCGATACCAAGGGTATGGCCGCAGCCGGCAGCGCTGCCGATCGAACCCCACCGGAGGAGTTTCCCTGCATGAAGAAAAAGCCATCACGGCTGTTTTTTGACCCCAACGATCACAAGTTGCTCGGCATTGTCAACGACGTTCTCAAACGGGGCACCCGGCCGCAAACCCTGAGTTCGCTGATGGCGCCCTACATGCACCCCCACGGCATCAAGGAAATGGCCGCCGCCAGTGGATTGCGGATCGCCTATGCCATTGTCAGCCTGCTGGGATCGTTGGAGGCCGGCAAGGCCGATGACCGGATCGTGGCCCTGCGCAGCCTCCGTGCGGAAGTCTTCAGCTCCTCCACCACCTTTTACCATAAGAATACCGCCCGGGTGCTCATGCAGATCATGAAGGATCTGGTCCGCAGCAAAGGCGATGCAATCCAGCAGCTGCAGCTGGCCCATGATTTCCGCATGGTCTACACCGGCAAGCCCCGCATGGTCAGGGCCCAGCTGGCCAAGTACCATCTCCTGGAAATGCCCGAGGAATGGAACCAGTTCGCCTTTGACGATCATGTCCACGACGCCAACACCAAGGGCCGGAAATCCCCCACCCACCTGCTGATGGACGCCTGGATCAAAGGTATCCGCAAGCTGACCGTGGTCTACTACAACCATGTCGATCTCGAAGTGGTTGAGGAGCTGCTCGAGGCCAGCGCCATTCTCGACATCCATGTCCGCATCGGCATCGAGCTTTCCTCCCGGTTCCGCAACAAGTTCGTCCGCTTCATCTGGGAGCTGGAAGGTTTTTTCGACAGTCACAACCTGCTCCAGTTTCTTCAGGAACCGGCGGTCCAGGAGATGATGACCCTGGGACGACAGGTTTCGCAGTATCAGCAGCGCTACGTGCTCGACGTCCTCCACGCGTTCAACACCACCCACCGGAAGCTGCTCGACGAGGAGCTGGCCGTGGAAAGCCAGCCGCTTGACCAAGACGAGTTCATCCATTTTGTCGGTGCCGGGCAGCCGTCGCTCCTCCACCTGGCCAAATATATCCAGAACCGCTACCATGGCCTGCTCGACGAGGAGATCCGGCGGATCGGTACAGATGCGTCCCTGGACAGCGCCCGGCAAGAAGAACAACTCCGGGCCTGCGCGAAAAAGATGAACCGCCTTGACATGGAGAGTCTGATCAACCGGTTTCTCCAGCCCTGCCGCAACCCCGGCCTGCACGACCCCACCGTGCCCCACGAGGAAGGGCTGCCGCCGCTGATGAACCTC
>CAIMMA010000407.1 GCA_903842475.1 uncultured bacterium | reverse complement strand
TGGGGCGTGGGTCGGCAGCCGACCGGTGGTGTCGAGGGTGCCCGGCATGCCGCCCGAGGTGACCACCGCACCATAGACCATTGAGGGGTTCCAGCGCAGCAGGCCTCGGGACGAGCGTCGGCGTCGGGGTCGGGGCCGAGGTCGGGTAATCGGCCGCGTCCTCGGTATGGCCCGCGGTCTGGCCAGATACCAGCGGATCGCCATGACCAGGGCATAGAGCAGCAGGAGGATGATCCCCACGATCGCCACCCACATCAGGACGGTCAGGATCAACGCCACGGCAGCCTCGCTGATCACAAGGCCCCCGCCGACCAGCACCAGCGCCACGGCAGCCGGCGGCGAGGCCATGCGGGCGGCCGCAGCCAGGCGTGCCGGATCAAACACGGCAAAGCCGCTGGTCAGCGAGCTGCTGTCGGTCTCGGGCGTGCCGCCGCCGGTGATCGACCGCAACAGGCTGACCAGGCGGGAGATGATCCGCTGCAGGAAACCGCGCACCGCGCCAATCAAGGTGCGGACGACATTGGCCAGCGCGTCGAGCGGAACCCGAACCACCTCGGTCACCACCATGACCACCCGGTCAAACACCGCTCGCAACCGCTCGATCACGGCGCGCAAGCCATCCATGATTCGGGTTGCGACCATGGCTCCATGGTTGATCAGGCGGCCCAAGGCTCCGGCCACATGGCCAGCAGCCTCCCGAACCGCCTGGAGGACTCGTTGCCGGGCCGCGTTGAGGAAATCGACGATCGCCCCTTTGGCCAGGTTGATGAGGCTGTCGGTATCTTCCCGGAAGCGGTCGACGATTTCGAAGTTTCGCAACATCATCCGAGCGACGGCGATATGGAGCGCCGCGCGGGCGGAGCGCTCGAATTCTTCCTTGGAAGAGGTGGTGTCAACCCGTTCCAGCGGCCCATTGACCGCCTCCTCCGCCGGATAATCGTCCTGCGTGTAGGAAAACGCGAGAATCTGGAAGATGATGGTCCGGCCATGGCGACGGTTGGCTGCGATTGCGGCATGGGCCCGCGCCTCGGCCTGATCGATGCGGGCCACCACTATGGATTCGATCCGGGCCAGCACCGTCTTGACCCGTGCTGCGAACCGGTGTAACCGTGCGGTCAGGAATTGTTTAAGCGAGCGCATCGTCCGGATGAGCAACAGCACCACCCGGGCGACCACCGCGATCAAGCGGGCGACGATACCGGCCAGAGCGGCTCCGACCCTTCCGATCACGCCGAGGATGGCCGCGATCACTGCGCCGATAACCCTTTTGATGAAATGCTGGACATTGGCGAGCGCCCGGCGGACCACGCCGCCGATCCGGTCGGCGGCACGCAGCACGCTGCTGCGCACCCGACCCAGCCCCGGAATGTTGGGGATCGGGATGCTGCGGGCGGTGTCGAGCACCCGTGTTATTACCGAGTTCACCCCGGTGGTCACCCCGGCGGTCAATCCCGTGAGCCCTCCCCTGATCCGGGCGCCAATGGCGGTGCCGATGGTGGCGGCTCGGGTGATCAGTCCCAGGAC